>NZ_JBUBHN010000002.1:0-60747 GCF_057197985.1 Lactobacillus sp. WILCCON 0059 | reverse complement strand
GTTATAGAGTAATTGGCGATGGAATTTCGCCTACACTGTGTGCCAGCGACTACAAAGTAGCCGTTTCAAAACGCACTGGCCGTATCATTCAGCTAGGTAACTCATCCACATCGACTAGCTTCGGTGGCAATCCTTCAGCTAACCGTGTTTATAGCACTAAGGGATTAGCACCAACATTGACCACATCACAAGGCGGTGGGCGCACTCCACAAATTCTTTGCGAAAACGGCGATCAAATAGCACTGAGAAAGCTCACACCAAGGGAATATTGGCGACTCCAGGGATTTACCGATGAGCAATTTGATAGAGCACAATCCACCGGGCTGAGTGACAGCCAGCTTTATAAGCAAGCAGGTAACGCAGTCAGCGTGCCTGTGGTATACGACATTGCAAAGAAATTTCCTATTAACGTAGATTTGTGATATCATCATTTTAATTGAATCATGGTAAGCCTGGATGCTCCAACATCCGGGCTTTTTTGTTGACACGTGGGGCGGTTGACTTTTTACTTTGCCAAGTGTACTATAGAGTAAAAAAGGAGGGCAACACATGGCAATTACCGAAGCTAGAAAAAGAGCTAACCAAAAATGGAATGAAGCTCATAAGGAAGAAATGCGTTACCTGCAATATCGATCAAAGGCCAGAAAGTTTATCAGCGATCTAGCCAATGACGATGACCTCAGAGACCTGGCAAAACGTATCAAGGAAAAGCAAGAAAAAAAGTAAAACTTTTCCTTGCAATGTACTTGTCAAGGTGTATAATAGAGAGCGTAAGGAGGAACGCAAAAATGACTACTAAAGAAAGTTTCCAGCAAGCACAAGCTGAATACGAGAATGTGGTGTTCGTTTTCAACTTTGATGAGAACGGATATGAGTTCAACGATATTGACGAAGCGCTGGAATACGCTAAGGAAGAAAACCTGCACGATGTGATGTGGGTTAACAGCCGCAATAATCAAATCTACGGTGGATTATATTTTTAGGAGGGCACTACAATGAAGTACAATGTAAAGGTCAACCACGAAGACTTAGGCGAATTTGACGATGCTGAATTACTTTGGCAAGCAATCAGCAGAGAGGATTTGGCTAAGGTTGATGATAGTACTTTAGCCGACTGGGAAGACATTGACGACAGCTCAGTGCCAGCCTTTTTAAAGGCAGCTGAAAACGAGGGCTTCATCGAAGACTACGATCTGGAAGAGATTCCCGACCGTGAACCACTGGAAGACTACCTTGATAATGCCCTGGACTATCCAGAACAAGCAGGCGTTAAGCTGACTGACGTGCTGACTGGTGCTCGTGAATTTGCCGGGTTGAAGATTACTGACGATCAAATTAAAGAGTACGTTCGCCAGTACAATGAAGGAGCAGACAGCCACACTGGACTGTATGATGAAATCATGGACCAGCTGACACGTGCTATTGAAAATGTGGACTACGCTAAGCTTGCTAGCTGGGTTGACTGGGTAGGCGGCGATGATACGGCCGCTAACTTAAAGGAGGAAAATTAAAATGAAACGCTGGGACTTTGATCTGAAGATTGACGACATTGAAAGAGACAATGACATGCCAGGCTATATCTACCTGGACTTCGACAATCCTAACTGCAAGCGAATGGCAAACAGCTTACTTGAAGCTGGAAAGATTGACGATGTAGACGAAGCAGGTGAGTACTTTAACGAGTGTGCCGAATTGATCAGTGACAACAGCTCAGCATGTGAACCACGGCAGGGGCATTTCGATGTACATATCGACATGACCTACGAACTGAAAGTAGGCGTGGAAGTCTACCATGCTCACTATGAAGATGACTGGGACGATGTCCCAGAGGGCTGGCCGGACTGGGCTAAGCAATTAGCTGATGAGAACGAAAAGCTGGGCGAATACTATCGTGATCTGAACAAGGACAAGGCAACCCAAGAAAAGTTTGACTTTGCTTTACGCTACTCTGATGATCTCAGCAAAGTAAACTGGAAACTGGCTATGAAATAATCAATAGCTCCCAAAACAAAAGGGGGCTATTTTTTTATACTTTGAAAAAGCTTAGGGGGTGATTTTTTACGATCTGAAAAAAGCTTAGGGGGGTATTTTTCTGAGACTGAATTTTGACTGGGGGTGTTTTTTCTGCGGTCGGTTTTTTTGACTAGGGGGTGTTTTTTGGAATAAAAAAGCTTGGTGGCTGATTAAAAGCCTGGAATGAGTACTGACCTTCGGCAGAAGCTCAGAGCTGGACTAATCATCATAAACGCCCTCCAGAAAGCCCATAATTGGCCTGCAAGGCGTTTTAAACAAGCCTGTGGTAGTTTGCCCATGATCTGTGCTGGAACAGCTCAGAAACGATTATAGGAAGCCATAGCTAAGTAAACACATCTATGCTGTGTGGTCACGGTTACGACTACAATGACACAACAAAAAAGACAGCCAGCTTGAGGAAAGAATGCTGACTGTCTTTACTTTACATACTGTATGTTTCTCTCTCTTTAGTGCACTTAGGGAGAGCAAATCACCGAAATATTGGATGGAAAGCCATGCTAGCTTGTGGCTTTCGCTATATACTCTACCACACCTTGCCTGGATTGGCAAATAAAAAACACCCACTGTTTGGTGTCAGTGAGTGCTAGATAGACAATCCTGCACTAGCCCGGAAAGCTCCATAGGATTCTCTCTACGCAAACTAGCTGGGCTGTCTGTCAATATGCAAAAGGCAACTGGCTGATAGGGCCCAGTGCCCCTTATATAAAATACCGTTCGGGGTCCGCTGCATGGTCGTGTGGACTTACCAAAAACATCGGTTGACCCTATCGAACCAATGCCCTTGCCATACGATCACACAAAAGCGTGAACGGCTTGTAAATATATTATAGCACAGCCCAGTACTGGCCGGCCGACCGACTGCGAAAAAAATTTTTTCAAAAAAATCCCCCCAGTTGTACAGCAAATCTTCCTAAGGCGAAAGCGAAAGGGCAAAAATCGGTCAGACTTATAGCTATAATTCTTTTCTAAGCATTGATTAATGTAATTCTCATGTAAGTTATTTCGGATTTTCAGAAACTGCTTACATTGCAATTCTATACGATCTGCTAAAATGAACAGTTTTATAAATCCTTGCAAATCGATAGAATTTGCTAAACTGTTCGATCACGGCCGAATATAGTTTTAAGATTTCTATCGTATCAATAGAATCTCTAAATCTGTACGCCTCGGGGATCAGTACAGATTAGCGCTGCTGATATGCTTATAAGGCCGCCCAGCGGGGCGGATCCGGGGCTTAAAAAGTAGGCGCCTTTTTTAAGCTGCTAGCAGCGGGGCGTTTTTGCCAAAAAAATCAAAACTTTTTTCTAGCAGATAAAACTTTTTCGCGTTTCTTCCTTATAAGCACGGGCCGAAAAAACTTTTAAAAAGTTGCGCTTAGTACTTGACAAGTACAATAAAAACACTCATAATGTATCTTGAAAGTTGAAACGAGGCCGGCAAAACGGCAACACAAAAAAACTTTCAAAAAATTCTTTATTACACTTGACAAGTACATAACTTGTTAGTACAATCGAGTCAAGATAAAGGCAAGGGCTTCAAGCCCGGGCCGCTTAGTACTTTGAAAACTGAATAAAGTCCCGGACATGTGGTTCCGGGCCGGGTCTGCTAGTCTACCGGTACAGACTAGACCGCTAAAGTAGCAGCGCTGTAACCCTCATTTGGGTAGCGCCGGCCGTGATGTAGGGTAGCGCCTACTAGCAACTACTTTAGTACTACTATAAACCACACAAGCAAAAAATGCAAGCTCTTCCGGCTCATTTGCCGGCGGGCTTGCATGGAAAAAGGAAAAAGGCCCGGAAATTCCGGGCCAAGTTTAAAGCCCTGGTTAGAGAGCTATCTACTATAGTAGCAGATAAGCCGGCCGGGGTCAAGAAAGGAAGATACT
This sequence comes from Lactobacillus sp. WILCCON 0059, assembly GCF_057197985.1. Classification (NCBI taxonomy): domain Bacteria; kingdom Bacillati; phylum Bacillota; class Bacilli; order Lactobacillales; family Lactobacillaceae; genus Lactobacillus; species Lactobacillus sp. WILCCON 0059. The sequence continues at coordinate 56,828 of NZ_JBUBHN010000002.1, read as the reverse complement.
ATCATGACTGAAAAGAAAGTAACTTCGACGGCCTTAGAAGCCGCTGCTAGCGGATGGAAAAAGCCGGCCGACGCCTTAGAAGCGGTTTGCGGCTCTGCTAAGCTCTTTGAGCTTTTTCCAGTTTGGCGCTTTGTCAAGCCGGGCCTTGCTTGGGCCGCTTTTGATGACCCAAAAAAGGCCGCAAGCTTGACCATGACTAAGCGCGGCAAAGGCCGGGCTTACGTGGTCATGACTTACGAGACCGGCAAGCCGTTTTCTCAAGCTTTTTGGCTTACAAGCGTCAAGCGGGGGCTTGAGGAGGGTCAAGCCGTATCAAGTAAGCTTCTTAGCCGTCTGCTTGATACAGCCCGGCCGGCTGTATCAAAAGCACTTTTTGAAAAGTGCTATAAAAAGGCGGAAAAGCTTTCAGACTCAGAAAGAAACAAGCTTTTTGATGAGTTTGACAAGCTTTCGCAAAACACAACTTCCGACTTCTACACGGAAGCAAGCGAATTTCAGCGGGCCCGCCGTGATCTGCTTACGGGGACAATAGAGACGGCCGCTTATATGCTTGCATGGTATAGCTTGCAAGCCCCGGTAGCAGCTGAAAAGCCCGCTAAAGATACGGGCTTCACGGCCGTAGCCTTAGACCGGAAAGAAATTGAACAAGCGCCGGCGGCTGCTAAAGAAAAGGTAGTCAAGGCCTTGACCACACAAAAGCGGCCAAAAAGCCCGGCAAAGAAGCGCCTTGACGCTTCCCGGGCCGCTATCAAGACACTTGACAAGGAAGCCCCGGACTTTACGGCCTTTTGTGATCAAATTAACAAAGGGCGTAAAGTACCATACAGCGACCGCAATTGCGCATTGCTATACGACCAATCGAACGGCCTTGCAACACAAGTAAATGGCTTCCAATCGTGGAAAGCAGCCGGCCGCGTGGTCAAAAAAGGTAGTAAGGCGCTTGTCATTGAGGCGCCAAAAATGGTAAAAGGTACAAAAAAAGACGGTACTGAATACGAGCATTTAATTTGTACGCCGGTTTGTGTGTTCGATATTTCACAAACTGAAGAAATCGTAAAGAAAGAGGCTTAAAAATGAAATTCGATATTAGCATGACTTATGACTATAGAGACTACCGCGGCAAAGAGCTAAGCAGCACGCAAAAAGCTGTTATCGGCTACGCTCAAAAAACAGCACTTCAACTATATGATTTAGCTATGAGTGACGATGAAAGCGGAATGAGAGAATATCTCAGTGATAATATGGATATCACTTTCATGATTGGCAAAGATAAAGAGTTAGAGGGGATTCGGGTTTGGCTTATGCTTGGTGGGCCGGGTCTCTATGTAGACACCTTGAATAACGAGGTGTTATGTAATTGGAACGGCTCGGAAGAAGCAACTTGCTTTTTGCCGGAAGATGTATGTACTTACATCGAAGACACTTTCGGTGTAAGTGAATACAAAAAGATTAATATATAGGAGGAATTTTAAAATGAAAATTTACAGCGCTTACGTTACTCGTGAAATTGGCAACTTTATTTGGGACGGGTTCTGTAACCCGGCCGGGGTTGGTGTACGCTTGCAAGATATCCTTGACGGCGCGGCCCTGGTAGGTGTCGACTTGACCGACGCGCAAAAGGAAGGCGTACTTTCACACGTCGACAATCCGGATGAATGGACTGAAAGCGATGAAAGCGTTCGCGATGAAATTGCGACCGCTACCGACGGGGTCGACAGCGAAAGGATGTTCGCTTGGTTAGCCTACATCGTAGGTGATACCACAGCGGCCGGCCTGGTAGCAGAATGGCAAGATGAGGCGGCTTCAATTGTTGAAAAGTTTGACCGTAGAAACGACGCTTTCACGCAAACTGCAAAAGCATGGCGCGATACTTTCAGTGATGAGCTGAAAGAGACCGACGACGAAGACGAAAAGGACGCTATCAAGGCGGCCGCGGCTCTGCTTGACGGCGTAGATGATAGCGCGCTTGCGGTATCTTATGTAGCAAGCAATCCTATGGACTTCATCGTGCTTCCTTACGGGGCTACTACCAGAGCTGAGCAGCGGTTATGTCAAGAGCTTGCTATCAACTAAGGGGGTATTTATCATGTGGTTATTAAGTGATTTAGTAAAACTTATGTTTGCCGGCCCGCGGGCCGCGTGGCTTTTTGGCAACGTTCGCGCGGTTGACGCGGCGGCGGCGCTGTGTTTGCCGGCCCTTTTCGGGGCCGTGATTGGTGGTGGCGTTGTCTGGTATATCAGCCGGCGGCGGCGGGCCGGGGCTATCCTTAAGCTTTTAACGGCCGGCTATAGCTGCTACTTGCTAAGCTTGCAAGACGGCTTGCTCTTCGTCGATGGCGCGCGCGGCCGCTACGTATCGACTACTTACAAGGATACAAGCGGCGCGCCGCTCTTTGATATCGATACAAGCGCTAAGCAAGCCCGCGCGGTGCTAGACGCGGCCGGTTATGAGTGCTTAGACTAGACTTACACAGCCTTGACCCTTGACGGGGCCAGGGCTTTTCTTTTGCAGTCGTATGTGAAACTGTTCACAAGATACTGTATTGCTGGGCTTACCTGGTCTAGTCTAGTACGCTTTATAAGCCCGCTACATGGCCGCTATATGATATCTATCACAGACCACACAAGCCCGCTTATATGACACGCTAGACACCTTACACAGCGCGCGCTTGTCTGCTATCCATGACCACACAGCACAGCACAGACCGACCGACCACAGCCGCGCGCCTGGTATAAGTTGCCAGGGTAAAGGCCCGGTAAAGTTAAGGCCCGTAAAGTTTGAGCACCAAAAAAAGCCCGCCAAAAAAGCGGGCTTTTAGCATGCAGTCATATATTAGATAACACGTATTATTTTATTTATTTGATAACAACTATTGTTTTATTGCTATTGCAAGTTATTTGATAACACTTATTATTTTATTGCTATTTGGATTGGTCTATACCCCCCCTGGGGTTGCTTACTGAAGGTAAGCGGCTAGGGGAGCGGGCGCCAGGGGTTAACGCGCGATAAATTCGTTTTTTGCAAGTCTGCTATACGCCCTGTGCATACGTACGAGTTAGACCTGTTCCAAACGAACTTATCGCGTTCACCTTCATTCTAGCACAAGCCGGACAAAACGCAAGACAGCCCAGGAAAACTTTTCCAGGCTGTGATTCTTGCGGTGTTAAATTTTAAATCTTGTGTCACTGACATTATATACCCTATAGAAAGCCCAGACAAGCCCGTAGAAACGTTTTATTTTCGTTTGTAGATAATCATGCCTAAGTGGGCTGAAGCGGCTCAGATCGGCTTAATTCGCGTTTTATTAACAGGCCATGCGGGCGCTGGTGTAGAAGATAGCAAGTTAACCAACCCCTCTCTTAGCTGAATTTTGGACACAGCTATTTTCTCAAATTGACCACCTCTCTCCCTAAAATCAGACCACACCAAGAATCCCGTTATATCAACGTTTCTAAGCTCTACCATGGTCAAATCTATCTACCGTGGTCATCCCTAAACCCTTGGGGCTCTAAGCCCCATCTATATATGACCACATGACCACACCTAATATATAAAGTATAGGGGAATATACTAGGGTAGGGAGATACCCCTCTCTATATATAAGGCTGATTTTGGTGTGGTCACGTGGTCAATTTGCTTAATCCCTTGGGAGAGTAAGGCTCAAGGCGTGGACACAGTGTGGACATTGACCACAGCGCAGGCGTGGTCAGCCCCAAAATCAGCTCAAAAAGCGTGTGGTCAATTTTTCTCGATCAGAAAACCATGCCCCAAAATCATCAGAGGTGTGGTCACCTACTTCACCAATCAAATGTTTGCATGAGACAAAAATGAGACAAACAAGATGGGCAAAGATGGTATATTAGTAGCATAGAAAATTAATGGGACAGCTATAACGGCTGCCCTTTTTGTTTTGCCAGAAGGGAGGGAAAAGGAAAATGGCACAGAGAATCCAGTCTAGTCTTGTGGCCTTGGTGAACGGCAATCCAAACCGCAAGACCAAGAAAGAACTCAAGCAGAACATCAAGAATGAACGGCTACTAGCCGTTGATGATGACAAGTTGTCTAAAGTACCCACTTGGCTAGATTCATACGGCAAGAAAGTCTTCAAAGAGACTGTTGATACCTTCAAGGCTACTACGCTATACAACAATGCTGACGTGACGACCATTGCCCGCTATGCTGACATGATGAGCGAACTTAAGAAGTGTAACGAAGAACTGAAGAAGTCTGGCCGGTCGAATGAGAAGGGAGACCCTTCCGGTTTCCTTACTCTGAAGATCAAGCTGAACACAGAACTTGATAAGCTGGCTGACAAATTGGGGCTTATGCCTACGTCAAGAACCAGCCTTGCCTTGAACTTGAAAGATGATCTCCAATCCAAAGCTAAGAAGGAAGCACTGGCGGAAGGCGATGACTTCGATGAATTTGAGCAAGAAGCCTAAGGTGTGGAATGGCAAACAGCCGGCTAAGGAAGAAAAGAAGAATGAGCGGTTTGGAACTAACAACAATGAGTTCTATCGTTCAGCTTCCTGGCGATCAATCAGACAGCAGGTACTTCAAAGAGACATGCACCTATGTCAAATTTGCAAGGCTGAGGGCAGATATACGTTAGGCGATACTGTTCACCACCTTGAGCCACTTAGAGCGACTGGTGATGATTCATACAAGGCTTTCAGCATGGACAACCTAATCACAGTGTGCCGGCAGTGCCACAACCGCCTGCACCGTGAAAAGGGAATGAACTTAGAAAAGAAAATCCGGTACATCAAGCCGGACAAGAAGACAGAAGTATTTAAGCCAAATAAAGAGGTGTGGTAGTGAACAATCGATGGCAAAACGGCATTCCTAGAATTGGGCGTAAGACATACAAGGCAAATAAAATATTAGACTTGATCCCAGCCGGAAGTCATCTTGTTGACGTATTCGGCGGCGGTGCTTGTGTCACGCTCCATGCTTTAGCTAAAGGCAAATGGAACAAGATTACTTACAACGAGTTGTCTCCACATATTTATCGATTGGTTGATGAACTGATCTTTAAGAAAAAGCAGGTTGACCTTGAAAAACTTTGCTTTACAACCCGTGAACAGTTTAAGGCAGTACTGGCAAAACCAGAGAGCGAATACACGCTAGAAGATGAAATTATCCGGCTGTTCCTTTCCTTTGGATACAACCAAAAAGAATATATCTATGGTAAGAAAATATTCCCGCAAAAGATGCTAGCAACACGGGCACTATTGTGCGGCGATAGTGGAACAAAGCTTGATGCGGCTTATACTGAATCAAGCAAAGAAAGCACGCTGTCCGGGAAGTATGCCGTATGGCGTAAATATTTCTACAGCAACGAACGACTTAAGCAAATCGAGAATCTCCAGCAAATCGAGAATCTCCAGCAAATCGAGAATCTCCAGCAGATCGAGAACCTTAATCTTGATTATCGTGAACTGAAGATTAAGCTTGATGACATTGTTTACTGTGATCCACCTTATGCTGGTACGAACACATACTACGATGTTCCACCTTTTGATGAAGAAGCGTTCGTCAATTGGTATATGAATTGTCCAGCTAAGGAAATCTATATCAGTGAATATACAGTACTACCTGGGACAGAGTTAGTGGCTGGCCTAGGAAGCAAACATTCATTTAAAGCAACAGCATGGAAGAATGAATTGCTACTTAAAGTAGTTCGTTAGCCAGAAGGAGGTGATAGGTTGAATTACGCTGAATCACCAGAGAACCCGCTAAACATGAACACAAGGGGAATTGAAGAGTGGGTTAAGAATTATAAGGAGCAGGAGCGAAAAGCATACCACCTTATATCTAGGCCGCTCCCTGCGCTTGCTACAGAGGCGTACGCACGAGATGTAGTTAATGGCGTACAGATAGCCTGCAAGGAAGTTAAACGGGCTTGTATGCGATTTTTACGCGATCTGGAGCGAAGCAGGACAGACCCCAACTTCATGTGGAGGTTTGATGAAGCTAAAGCATGGCGGCCAATCAGATTCATTGAACAGAAGGTAGCACCAAGTAAGGGGACTATTCGAAGACTGGTCCTCCAGCCCTGGCAGCACTTTGTGGTTGGTAATCTGTTTGGTTGGGTTCACAAGGAGACTGGCCTCAGAAGATTCAGAGAAGCGCTGATCTTTATGGGCCGTAAGAACGGTAGAGTTTTGCCGTTGTAAAAGTGCGGTAAATCGGTGAAAACCTCACTGAGAAGATACCGAGATAACTGGCCGGATTGCGAAAGGCTGACCAGCATTGTAGAGCATAGAAGCTGAACAAATATAATGCTTCCACGAGACCGCACCTGGACTAGTCCAGAAAATATATGCCGAACTAGTAGGCGACTACTAGAAGCCGGGATAAAAAACCCGTGCGATAACACAAATGAAGACTACACTTGAGTCCGGTCTGGCTGACTATATGGTTGGTTTTGACGGGGAAAACGGTGCGAACGTTTACTTCCTGGCAAACTCGCAGAATCAATCATCAATTCTTTTCAAAGAAGCCAAGAACATGATTGACAGCTCCCCGTGGCTGTCAGAAAGATTTAGAACGACACGTTCAGAGATTCGCTTCCCAGCAACGAATGGTTCAATCGTTGCCATGTCCGCTGAAAAGAAAGACAAGGACGGGGAAAACTTGCACTTTGGCGTGTTCGATGAAATTCACGAATACAGAGACTATTCCTTGATTAACGTCATGAAGCGTTCACGTGGGACACGTACTCAGCCGCTGATTGTTTATATCACGACTGCGGGCTATGTACTGGACGGGCCACTGGCTGACATGATAGATCAAGGCGAAGACTGTCTCAACAATTACGAAGATGACGTAGACGAGCGTACATTCTATTTTCTCTGCAGTCTCGATGACAAGAAGGAAATGGATGACCCTAGAATGTGGGTTAAGGCTAATCCAAATATTGGGCTGATGGACTTAGCCGGTATGCTTGGTGACTATAAGAAAGACAGACGCAGTCCTAAGGAAAAAGCGGACTGGATGACCAAGCAATTCAATTTGTTTGCAGAAACAGATGAGCTTAGCTTTATCTCTCCAGAGACGCTAAAGAAAAACACTCGCAGTATTGACCTGTCAACGCTTGACGGCCGTCAGTGCGTGGGTGGTTTTGACTTATCCGAAACAGAAGACTTTACGGCCGCTTGCTTGGAATTTCCACTTGATGATGGCTCGGTATTCTTCCTTGAACACTCTTGGGTGCCACAGCCTCGCTATGAGCGAGACAACAATCAAGAGCGTATGAGAGCTTGGGAAGAAGCCGGAGACTTGACCATAATTCCCAAAGACTTTGTGGACTATGAGTACGTGCTGGATTGGTACAAAGAGATGTCTGAAAAATACGATATCTTGCAGATCAACTACGACCCAGCCAAGGCGCTTAGATTAAACAAGGCTCTGGAGCTGGAAGGGTTTGCCACCAACATTACCAGACAAGGGGCTATTACTTTGTCCGGTCCAATGCAGAATCTGAATGAGATGTTTTTGGACGGCAAGGTTGTCTTTAATAATCAATCAATGTTCAAATGGTACGTCAATAATGTTCGGCTTGTTAAAGACCGCAACGACAATTGGCTGCCAAGCAAGACTAGCATGTCAAGAAAGATTGACGGTTTTGCCGCAGCTCTTGACGCACACACAACAGTAATCAACATGCTTATGGAGCCAGAAGAAGATGACGACACGAGCATGTTTATCTCATTCCGCTAAACGGGGGAGGTGATTAACCCAGATGTCATTTATGAGTAGAGTCCGACAATTCTTCGGCTTTTACGACCAAGCAAATCAGATTGTTCAGAATCCTATGCCACAGCCGCTAGACATGGCAGGTGTAAGACTGGAACAAGCAAGATTTTCAAGAGAACATATCCTTGAAAGCAACGAATACATTTTCAGTATCGTTACCAGATTGTCAAACGTGTTGGCAAGCTTACCTTTGCATGAGTATCAAAACTATAAGCAAATGGACAGCGAGCCTTTGGCTGATTTGCTGAGAACGTCACCTAATCCGAATATGACGGCCTTTGATTTTATTGTCCGCTTAGAGACTGACCGCAACGTGAATGGCAATGGCTACGCGTGGATTCAGAGAAGCATCACGACTGGCGAGCCTATCGCCTTGTGGCCGCTTGACCCAAACACGGTATCGATTCTAAGAAATACGGACAACAACAGTTACTGGTACAGAGTGACCAGTGATGTTTACAATTTCACAATTCCAATTGGCGATGTGATTCACGTGAAACATGTCGTACCAAGCAACAGTTGGTACGGCGTTTCGCCTATTGATGTGCTTTCATCATCTCTGAAGTTCCAGAGAAGCATCGAGGACTTTTCACAGAATGAAATGGACAAGAAGGACAAGTTCGTTCTCCAGTATGACCGATCTATCTCTCCAGAGAAGCGGCAGGCTATGGTCAATGACTTCCTGCGAATGGTCAAGGAAAACGGCGGTGCTGTAGTCCAAGAAGCAGGCTGGAAGGTAGAGCGGTATGAATCTAAGTTTGAACCAGCTGACCTTACCAGCGTTGAACAGATCAGCCGTATTCGAATTGCTACGGCCTTCAACGTGCCTATTTCATTCTTGAACGATGACCAGGCAAAGGCTACTACCAACGTTGAACACGTCAACTCACAGTTTGTGACCATGACCTTGATGCCGATCATCAGACAATACGAATCTCAATTCAACATGAAGCTCTTTACTCCAGGACAGCGAGTAAAGGGCTTTTACTTTAGCTTCAATGTCAACGGTCTGCTTCGTGGGGATACGGCGGCTAGAACGCAATACTACCAAACGCTTACTCGCAACGGTATCTTCAAGCCAAATGAAATCAGAGAGCTTGAAGGACAAGCGCCTATTCCAGATGAAGCGGCAGACCGCTTGTACATTTCTAAAGACCTTTACCCACTTGATAAGTACTACGAAGCGATTCTTGAAAATCAAATGCAGACTGATACCAGCGTAGCAAGCGCTGATTCGCAAGTACCGAAAGGGGGTGAAAGCGCACATGAAGATGAATTACAAAGCACTGAGCAAGAAGGAAGCTGAGATTGATATTGAAGGCGAAATCACTTCCCAAATCTGGGATGACACTGATACGTCAGCTAGTCAATTCAGAGATTTGTTGAAGCAAGTTGGTGATGTAAAGACTATCAACCTGCACATCAATAGTCCAGGTGGCGATGTTTTCGAAGGCGTGGCTATCTACAACATGCTCAAGCAAAGTAAGGCTGACATTCACGTTTACATTGACGGTCTGGCGGCTTCAATTGCCAGCGTTATTGCAATGGCAGGTGACACGATCACTATGCCAGAAAATTCAATGCTCATGATTCATAACCCGTGGACCATTGCTCAAGGCAACGCCAAGGAATTGCGAAAGATTGCTGACGACATGGACAAGATGGGGGAATCAATCAAGACTTCATATTTGTCTAAGTCAAACGACAAGCTAGATGTGGATACTTTGACCCAGCTCATGGACGAAGAGACCTGGCTGACGGCTAAGGAATCTGCCGAGTATGGTTTGGCTGATGAAGTACTTGAACCTGTAAAGATGGTTGCATGCTTGACTGAAGAACAAGCCAAGAGCTTCAAGCATACTCCAAAGTCATTGGTTACTGCTCACCCAGTTGATGAACAAAAAGCGGAATCAAACACAGAAGAAGAATGGCGCGAGCAAGCGCGGCTGTCAGCTCAAGAGTCACTGAACTACTTGAACGACAGCTTTTTATTTTAACTCAAGGAGAATAATTCATGTCACACAAGATGAACTCTTATGAATTGAACGCTCAGCGTTTGAACCTCAAGGAAACCCTGGCAGACGCTGAACAACGGATTATTGATCTGTCAGTTGACCCAAACGCTGACAAGGAACAAATCGATGCCGCTAAGAAGCACCGTGATGATTTGAAGGCTAAGTTCGAAGCTATCAACGAAGCTTACGAAAAGGCTGCAGCCGAAGAAATCAAGGCCGCTACTCCAGTGGACAAGCCTAAGGCTGAAGTTGTCATGACTCCAGAAGAAAAGAAGGAAACCATTGAAGCCGCTTGGATTCGGAAAACCATGAAGCCAGAAGATGCCGCAACTCTTGAAAAGTGGCACTCAATCAAGGACGAATTGAAGGATGACAAGGACACCACTAACGGTTCAGATATCCTGCCAATCAACGTAGCAAGCGAACTGGTTTACGAACCATTGGCAGTTAACCCACTTCGTTCAATGGAAGAAGTTTCAACCATTACCAACCTGGTATTGCCAACCATTGCCTTTGAAGTTGTAACTGACGCAGTTAAGGACGGCGACAAGGCTAAGGACGCAACTGTTAAGGGTGGCGAAATCGAATTTGGCCGCTTCAAGACTAAGGTTCGTGCAGGCATCTCAGAAACTATCTTGAACGGCACTGACACCAACCTGGTTGAATACGTAAACAACGCACTGTCCTCAGCATTGCAAGAACGTGAATTGACTGCCGCATTGTCAGCATCCCCAGCAACTGGTGAAGAACACATGTCATTCTACAATGCCGCTAACAACATCAAGACTGTTAAGGGCACTGACATGTTTAAGGCTATCAACAAGGCTTTGGCAGACCTGGACGACGCTTACCAAGACAACGCACAAATCTTGATGACTCGTGCAGACTACTTTGACATGCTGGACAAGCTGTCAAACAATTCAACCACCTTGTACGAAAAGCAACCAGAACAAATCTTTGGCGTTCCGGTTCACTTTACTTCAAAGGCAACTACTCCAATTGTTGGTGACTTCAAGCAAGCACGTTTGAACTACGACATTGCTACTCCAGTATTTGAACAATACAAGGACTACCAAACTGGCTTCAACTACTTCCAACTGACTGCATGGCTTGACCACAGAATCAAGTTGGCTAGCGCATTCCGTCTTGTTGGCGTTGACGCATCAGCGGGAAAATAGCCCCGGTTGATGGCGGTTCAACCGGCACTAAGCCGGCTGGCTCAACTAGTGAATCAACCGCCTCAGCCGGTTCTACTAGTTCAGCTGGCACTGACACTAAGCCAACTAGTGCAAACACTGTTGCAGAGATCAAGGCTTACCTTGATGCTCACAACATCAGCTATGCCTCTACCTTGACCAAGGATCAATTGTTAGCCCTGGTCAAGTAAGGAGGTGACAGCCTATGTCAATCAGTTCTCTAAAGACAACTGTCACTGATGAAGAACTGACCAGCGTTCGCAACTTCTGCAAGCTTGATGAGGGTGTGGAAGATGAACTGCTGAAGGTTTGGCTGTTAGCCGCACGAAGAAAAGTCATGGGTTCGGTCGGTGAACAAATCGATGATTTCTACGATGACAACCCAGTATTCCAGCAAGCGGTTTGGATTGAAGTCTTCAATCACTTCAATGACCGTACGACAACGTCTACGGCTTATCTGTCTTACAACAGAATTGAACGTGATGATATCAACGGCTTGAAAGATGACTATCGTTACGCACTCGAACAGCAACAATTAAAGGAGGACACCAACGATGGCACATAATGTAAAGCCTTCCCGAATGAAGCTGAGATTGCAGTTTGGCAAATATACGTCCGGCACTAAACGCAATCCTAACACTGGGAGATACATTGAAGAGTTTAAGCCAGACCTTACCGTGTGGGGTGCTGAGTGGAACATCAGTCAGTCAAGACAATTGTCATTGGCTGGCAACGGAATTACTGACGCAGTGGAGTTTGCTATTAGACACAATCCTAAGGTCACGACTGAGCAAAAGCTCAAGTGCAAGGATGCTGTCTATGACATTTACAGCATTGCGTATGACGATACTGGCTCGCCTAAGGACTTTGACATTCTGACGTGCAGAAAGGTTGATAAGCATGGGTAGAGTTGAATATTGGAATCAGCCGGGTACCGGCGTTCGAATGAAGGTCAGCGACCCAGGCAATATCGATAGGGTATTGGCATCCCTTCGCTCATCGTTTACTGGGCGGGAAGCTATCCGTATCAACACGGCAGGTGCTGAGGCTTATAAGGTTGTCCTTAAAAAGAATTTTCTTGCGCGCGATAGAGCTGACTCTCCGGGTGGCCCTATCACTCACCACGATGATTCTAAGGGCATTCCCTATGACAACAAGCATGACCGTGACAAAATGGCTGACACGCTGATTGTCGCTCATGAACGTGGGCAGACGGCAGTTGGGGTGGGCTTCTCTACGGAAGGGAAGCTCGCCTATGTTGGTCGTTTCATTAACGATGGCTGGGATCCACGTAACCAATTTGGTGGTCCATTCCCACACGTCAACGGTGAGTTCTACTTTGAGAAATCAGAAGTAGAAAGCGAAGGGGCTGTCAAAAAGGCGATGGCTGATAAGCTCAACAGAATCCTGGGCGAAATCAACACTCGTGGCGGTGTCGTACTTGATGATACTGGAGACTTAGTTCCAGCTGACAGCGAAGGTGATAGCGATGGCGACTAAGGCCGCAGAACTGGCTATGCTTTTGCAGGACAATGTAGACAAATTCGAAGGACTGAGTGCTAATCATGTTCATGCTTTCATGATTCCGCAAGATGATACCAGCACTGATGTTCCAATCGTAGTTGTCAACGAAGTCCCAATGAAGTTTAGGCAATACGCTAACAATGCTCCAGTAACGGAACTGGGCAGAATCCAGCTTACATATTATTGCCCGCCTACATATGATGGCGACATTGAAGGTCTCGCACGAAGTGTTGAGGCCTTTTTGTTATCCAAAGGCTATGCCTTGTATTCCGATGCAGGCTGGGCAATGACACCAGACAGCCAAAACATTACCAATACTTACAAATTCAATTACGTAAAAGATCTATTAGATTAAGGAGAAACGATTAGATGGCATCTCTTGGTTTACAAATGGTGTACTTCGCATTGCGTGATGTGAACACTGGCAAGATCAAGACTGGCTCTGATGGCTTGAGCGAATCCGGTATCTTTGCAATTGACACCGACAAGTCTAAGGGCAACTTGGGTACTAAGCAAGCCAACATCACTAACCTTGCTGGGTCAAACACCAAGATCAACGGTAACGACCGTGTGGTAGATGTGTCCAAGGGTCAAGCGGCACCTTCAATTGCTATTGACTCAAACGCAATCAACCATGAAGTCAAGGAAAAAATTCTCGGTCACAAGAAGGTTAACGGCTACTGGGTACCAACTGACGACAACGTAGAAGTTGCGTGCGTGGTAGTAACTCGTGACCCGGTAGACCGCAAGGAATTGTACATGGGCTTTGGCCGTGGTATCTGTACTGAATCATCAATGGACGTACAGACCAACACGGACACTGCCGAAACTAGATCAGACGACCAGATTACTTTTGAAGCATTGTCATTCGATGGTTTTGAAGGCAAGCCGTTCGTACGTGCTTACGCATCAGACTCTGACTTTGACAAGGCTAAGTTCTTTACTGCGGTAATGCCTGGCCAAACTATGTTTACTGGTACTACTAGTTCAACTGGTACTGGTAAGTAATTAATAGCGGGCAAGACGTAAGCGTGTGGCAAAGTCTTGCTCGCTTTTTTTATTTGCCGGGAACGGGTGGGCACTAACAATAACAGTCATTGAAAGAAAGCGAGAAAAAGTTATGAAACAAGTTTCATTCAAGATGGGCGAAAAGGAATACCACATCTTAGACACTAACACTAACATGAAGTTGGCTAGCCAAGGGTTAAGAAAGATTCTTGACGCATACAACGAACTGGAAGAAAAGCTCGATGCAGAGCAGAAGTCACCAACCATTCTTGATTATGAAGATGTAGGCAATCCATTAATCATGGAAGGCGTAACTAAGTTGCTGGGCTTGTCTAAGGCTGACGCAAAGGAACTGGACAACATGTCATTCAGTGACATTCAAAAGTTCTATTCAGAAGTCTGCGACAAGTTCCTCAACATGCCTTTGGCAACCGGTGACTACCTGCGTGATGTCAACGAAGCTATGCTGAAATCTCAGCTTGCAGAAGATGGCGTAGATTTTAATGATGAAGGTGCCTCCGACCCAAAACAAGAAGAAGACAAGTAATCTGGGACTTGTATCAGTTAGAGCAAGACATTGATTATCTTGCACAGCAGATGATGGTCAACTACCACATTCTGCCAACTGATTTTTATAACAGTTCTTTCTCTGACTATATCGAAGCACAGAACGCACAGTCACGAGAGAAGCGGCCTGGGCGAATAAGTGATTTCCTTGAATCACTCTAGAAAGGACTAGGCTATGACACGAATTTCTGGTTATGAATTTGTTATCAACCTTGATGCACGTCAAGCGATAAACTCTATTAACACTTTCAGCAACCGTGTGAAGGTTATGAAACGTGTTATGGAGGCCAACTTTAGCGAACTTTCTCGTTCGGTAGGTTCACTCAGCGCTTACGGGCAAAGATTGCATGACTTAGGCAGGCAGGAAGAAGAAGCCATGATGGAGGTGGACAAGCTTAGAGATAAGCTTGCTAACCAACGGGCTGAACAAGAGCGCTTGCGCAAAGAGTTCCAGAACGGGGCGAAAGCTCAAGACCAGTACAGAGCTGGGTCAGACAAACTGGACAGTCAGATTGCCAGCACCCAACGCAGGATTGCCAATGTCTTAATCAGAATTGCGGCAATCAACAAGGACATGGAAGAATCACGTCAGCATATTCTTCGACTGTCCACTGGTGTTGATGCTTTAAGAGAACACAATGAAGGCTTGCAAAAGTCTTATAACGCTCTTGAAGAATCTCTGCGCAAGTCGGGTAATCTCTACCGGGCTAACCGCACTCATGTTGAAGGCTTACAGCAAACTGTCAAGGGCTTGAGCAAGCAAGTCAAGGCTGAATCAATGGTGCTAGACCAGAACAGAAAGCACCATGCTGAACTTACTGAGCAGTTTAAGGCACAGTCAGCAACTGTGGATAGATTGACCGCTAAGAAGGCTAAGAACGGCAAGCTGACCGAAGCTGAAAATGCTGAACTGACTGAAGCTAAAGGCAAGATGCAAGGCCTTAATGAACAGATGGGTGCATCTAGCAAGGCTATTGGCGAACAGTCAGAACAGTTGCGGAAAACTACGCAAGCGTTGAGAGACGCTAAGCAGGCGGCTGGCTCTTTCTCATCAACTAAGATTGGCAGTTTCTTCAGTGCGGCTGGTTCCAAGATGGATATCGTTAAGAACAATAGCGAACATATGCGGAACTGGGCAAGCTCAGCCAAGTCCACAGCCGTAGCGGTAGGCGGCGCTTTGGCGAGTGTGGGTACTGGAGCTGGTGTCTTAGTCAAGAAGGCATCTGACGTTCAGAACAAATTCATTGAAGTACGAAACCTCATGGAAACAGCGGGCGAAGGCTCAGCCAAATCCATGAGAAACATGAATAAGATGATGTCACAAGCCGTGGCATTATCAACTAAGTACGGGGTAAGTCAAAAAGATATTGGTGCCCAGTACGAAGAATTAATCAAGCGTGGGTATTCTGGGACTGCCGCATTAGGTTCTATGAACTCCATGCTTAAAGCATCAAAGGCATCTGGCGATGAGTTCTCAGATGTCGTTAAGGTATCCTCAACCGTATTGGACTCATTCGGTCTGCGTGTTGAGAATGCTACTAAGATGGCCGCTAACTCCAAGCGAGTTAACAACGCAATTGCGTCAGCCGCTGACAGAACGAGTACTAGCTTCAAAGATTTGGGCGCTGGTATGGCGTATGTTTCTGGTACTGCACACAATGTTGGATACTCGGTTGAAGAAACAGCGGCCGCTCTTGGGGAATTGGCGAACCGTGGGATAAACTGTTTGTCCCGGCTGTCAGAAATGGCAGCATGAAAAGTCCGTGAATACGGGGAACGCTAAGTCTGATATAGATAAGCCAATCCCGTGCCAAGCTCACAGGGAAACCTGGAGAAGGCGTAACGACTAGATGAAGTAAGCTACGGCAAAAGCTATGCTGAAACATCCACGAGTGCGGACCACCTAACCATGGTGATGATATAGTCTGAACACTATGGAAACATAGTGATGCCCAGGATAAAGAGCCTGGACGATAACATAATTGGGACGGTACGAGAGCAGGTACTGGTCTGCGTAAGGTATTGACTTCCTTGACTGGTCCAACCGATTCAGCGCAAAAAGCGTTTAAGAAAATTGGACTGTCAACGAAAGACTTTACCGACCAAAAAGGCAACTTGCTTTCAATTGACCAAATCTTCAAGAAAATTAATGACCACTTAGGCGGTGAGTCCGGTACAGATAAGGCTAAGTTCTACAAGACAGTCTTCGGTGCTACTGGTATGGAAGCCGCTCAAGACTTAGCTAAGACAGCTGGGGAAGTAGGCAAGACTGACCAGAGCATCACGACCTTGATTAAACACATCAAGGAAGATGAATCTGGTGACTACATTACCAGATTGGCTAAGAAGAACATGCAGTCCACCAAGAACCAGATGGCGGCATTAAAAGAAACCTTGTGGGCTACTGGAATCATGATCGGCAACCAACTGTTGCCAACCGTGAACAAGGTGGCTAAATCATTAGGCAAATGGACTGTAAGCAAGGAAGGAAAGCAAGCCATTAAAGATGTATCCGATATGGTCAGTGGCTTGCTTACTGGAATTACTAAGCGGTCTGGTTCAATTCTTAAATTCCTGGAAGGCGCTGTGACCGGGGTTAAGGATATTGGCAAGGTAACCGAAGTTGTCTTCGGCCCAGTAGTCAAACTCTTTGATATGATGTCCGGCAAGAAAGGCGATGGCGCTAAATGGATGGGCAGAATAGCCGGTTGGTTTATTGCTGGTGCGGCGGCTGTCAAATTATTTAATGCAGTATTCGGCTGGACTATTGCCGGATTCAGAGACCTTAGAGCGATGGCAAAGAATGGTTTGTTTGGTTCGAAGCTGACTACCGAACAAATTCAACTCAAAGGCGTAAATGAACAGCTGACCATCACAAACGATTTGCTTAGTCAGATTCAACAAAAGCAGATTGACATTAATCAATATGCTGGAGAAGTAGCTAACGCTACTACGTACAAATCAGAACATGGACCGCTTGGGAGTAAAGCTCCGTCTGGTGTGGAAAGTGCTAACTCTGATCTGTCAATCATTGACTACAACCAAGGTGGCAAGTCAGCTGAAAAGGTTGTCTCTGGTGCTGAGAGCGAAGGCTCAATCATTCCTTACGCTAGAGAAGAAGGACAGGCTATTGCCCAGGAAGTAAGTGCAGGTGCGACAGAATCTGGTGCTATAAAGCAAACTGGAACAAAGCTCGCCCAAGAAATGGGTGAAGCCGTTGAATATTCCGGCGGTATAGCTAAAGGCGTTGAAGGTGCTGTTGAAACGGCTGGCAAGTCAGCTGGATTTTTGTCTAAAGCGGCAGGAGTAGCTGGCAAGCTGATGAGTGTTATCGGTACAGCACTTGTAGTTTGGGATGTTGGCCGTGATATTTACGGCGCACTAAAAGGTGCCACTAAGGATGAGCGGCTAAAGCGAGGTGGCAGAGCAGTTGGTGAAACGATAGGCTTAGCAATTGCTGGGCCAATTGGTTCGCTAGTCGGCGGCACAGTTGGCGAACTTGTCGGTAAGAACACGCCTAAGAAAACAGGTAAGCAGTTCCGCTTGCAACGCCAAGGCGGTATCACTGCATCAAATTTAAAACCACTGAGCGAACAAGGTGTGATTACACCTAAAGCTAAGAATAAGAAGTCCGTCTTAGATAAGGGACAAGTCAAGCAGG
Organism: Lactobacillus sp. WILCCON 0059; assembly: GCF_057197985.1. Classification (NCBI taxonomy): domain Bacteria; kingdom Bacillati; phylum Bacillota; class Bacilli; order Lactobacillales; family Lactobacillaceae; genus Lactobacillus; species Lactobacillus sp. WILCCON 0059. Next base: position 39,095 of record NZ_JBUBHN010000002.1, on the reverse strand, counting down.
CCGAAGACGTTGCCAAGGATGTAAGAAATCTGGGCACGGCTAACCTTAAACTCAAAGTAAGCGTCAATAGCAAGTCCATCAAGAACGCTGGCAAGTCTCTTGAAGACATGTACAGAAGCTTGCAGAAGAAAGCTGACAAGGCTTCAAATGCTCGCATGAAGGGTGATAAAAAAGCCCTTGACTTTGCCTTGAAGTCTGGGGTCATTAACAAACAACAGTATCAGAAAGCAATGGGTGAAATTCAAGATGCTGACACTAAACGTCAAAAGCACAACAAGACCGTTGCAGATAAATTAGTCCAAGATACAAAAGCTGAAACCAAAGAAAGATCTAAAGCTTACAGTCAGTACTACAAGGACTTGAAGAAGAAGGGCGTTAGTCGGGAATTTGCTGAAGCAAATCTGCAAGGCAAGTTAGTCGCAATCGATAACAAATATGCCAGCTCAAGAAAGAAAAACGAGAAGGCATTAACAAAAGCTCTGGAAGCAAACTGGAAAACCAGAAACAATAAAGAGCTTTCTAAGATGCAAAGCATTGTTAAGAAGAAGGGCAAGCTTTCTGAAAAGGAAGCAGGCCAGCTGATTAATAACAGTGCTAAGGCTACTGAGAAAACTATCAAGAATGCTAACAAACAACATGATAAGACTGTTCAAGCGGCAAAGGATACATACAAAGAAAAAGTTAGAACTCTCAGACATCTTCGTGACGATAGTAAGACAATCAGCAATTCTGAGTACAAGGCACTTAAAGATAAAGCCTTAGACGAAAAGAAAGCCAAGATTGATGCGGCTGATGCGGCTAGAAAAGGCGTGGTAAAGCAGGCCAAGAATCAGCACAACAAGACGATTGAGTATGCTGAAAGCCAGAGCAAGGAAGTAAGCAAGCACATTGTCCGCCAAGGGAACAACAGTATTGATTCCTACAATGCTCAAAGTGAAAATGCAAGTGGCGTGATTGGGGCAATCATGGATGCGTGGAATGCGTTCATTGGCTTCTTTGGCGGCAAGGCAAATACAAAGCCTAAGACTAGCACTAAGAAGTCAGCCCACATCTCAGCAAACAGTTACGCAACTGGCGGTGTGGCTCGCAACGGCTTAGCCCTTGTGGGCGAAGCAGGGCCGGAACTGGTCTACACTCCATATGGCGATAACGTAAGAGTTGTCGGAGCAGGTGGGGCTGAGTTCACTCAGCTTAGAGCAGGCGAACAAGTCTTAAATGCTAGAGACACTAAGCGCTTGATGGATGGCAGTTACTCGGGCATCCTGCCAGGTTATGCTAAGGGCACTTCAGTATTGAGCGGTTGGTTAGGCAAGATCAAGAAGGCCAGCGAAAAGGTTCTCAAAAAGATTCCTAAGTCAATCAAAAACATGCTGAAAGCTCCGGTGAAATGGATTAACAATCTGTTCAGTACCAAGTGGGATGCACCAAAGACTGCTTATTCATTCGCTCACATTAGCGAAATGGGCAAGCTGAAGGATACGCTCAAGAAGAACATCACCAACTTCATCAAGGGCATTTTCAAGAAAGCTTACAAGGCCTTGCTTGATTCTGAGGAAGGCGCATTTGTAAAGGGTTCTCTATCCGGTTCACAAGCCCAGCGTGCAAGACAGCTTGCCAAGATCATGAAGAAGGTCTACCCAGCCGCTACCAAGGCAGGTATGGCTGCAATCATCGGTAACTGGGTATTTGAATCTGGGCTGAACTCAGCAGCTGTCAACCCAAGCGGCGGCGCTAGTGGTTTGGGCCAATGGTTAGGTGGACGTAAGTCAAACCTTATTGCCTATGCTAAAAAGCATGGTACAAGCTGGACTAATGCAGGTACGCAGGTTTCATTTGCCTTGAATGCCGAAGGCTCAGACAGTGCTATCTTTAAGCGAATCCTGGGCGGTCATGGCTCTGTAGCAAGCCTTGCTAATGCGTTTTCAAGTCAATGGGAACGCGGTGGCTACAACGCACAACACGTTAATGGCGCTTTGCAGGTAGCCAAAGCATTAGGCTATGCAAATGGTGGCCTGGTAACCACAGACCAATTAGCTCATGTGGCTGAGGGGAATAATCCAGAAATGATTATTCCATTGTCGCCACTCAAGCGCCCCCGTGCTACTCAATTGACTCAGCAAGTGGTTGATAAATTCAATGCTGAATCAAGTCAAGGTATGCAACATACGAATACCAATGTCGAAGATAAGCTTGATGTTTTGATTGACCAGTTTACATCAGTGCTTGGTCAACTCAAGCAAGTAATCAGCAATCAAGATAATCCAGTCCCGGCAATCATGGGCACGGCTCAAGCTTACTCAGCATTAAATAAATACAAGAAAAATCAAGAGCTGAAAACTAAGATGCTCTACTAACAATTAATAAGCGAGCGTGGCTTTTAACAGCCACGGGATAGGGTGGGTATTATTTTTGAGGTGAACAAATGATCGACATGGAACATCACACGCCTGTTGACCCGGATACCATCAGTGATGATGATGCTTGGTTCAACGGGCTTTCTTTTATCAAGGACATTAAGGTTCGGCCTGTCAAAAGTTCAATCTCTATCGGGCCAACCATGAGTGCCGTCAATGAAAGCATTCCCGGCAAGTACGGAAATTTCTATGAAGGCATGAACTATGAAAGCAAGGAAATAAGCTTTCAGATTTTCGCTAAGTGCGGGACTGATGAACGGCTGGAGCAAGAAATCAGAGAAAACATTGCCCAGGCCTTTATCAAGTTCAACCCTAGCAATCCAACGCTGGAATACCAATTAGTGTTTGGCAATGAGAAAGCATCGGGGTTTGGTTACCATGCACACAAGCATTATGTTGGTCACATCACAAGCATTGGCAATCCGCAGTATTTGCATGACGATGAGACCAGAGACTTTACCTGTGACATTACGTTTGAATGCTCTGACCCACGGGCTTACTTGCCTATGCACACGGTTCAAGGCGTGTTCAGTTCAAACGACAACGCAGAGATCAAGATTAATTACAATGACGGCACAGCACCAGCCGAGTTTGAAGCTGAAGTGTTATACGCCAGTGGCAAGGCCGCACACCATGTAGGGTTTATTACTGACAGTGGCGGTGTCATGGCAATTGGCGATGACAGTTCCGAAGTAGGGAGTTGGTCAAGCTCAAGTGGCACGTCAGAAACAAACAATCTGATTCCAGTCAAGTGGGATCCAACTAACCTTGTGGACATTGCAAACTCAGTATCTGGCACATTAGCAAACTGGGTGACAGATCAAGCAACTATCTCACAAAACTTTGCAAACATTCAGTGGGGACACGATTCAGTCGGTCAAACGATTGGTGGTTCAGTTAAAACCGATGGTACGAAGATTACCGTAGGCACTCGCAAGGTCAAGGGATATAAGCCTAGTGAGTATCCTAAGAACAAGGAGTTGAAGGCTACTGACGGCAAGAGCTATAGCGTTCAAAACTACGGCACTGATACAGTAATGAGAACGGTTAAGGACGGCAAGCCTAACGGTTGTCCATGGTATGGGCCTGTGATCGTAAGCACTGGGATTGTCCCAGCTGACACAAGCACGACCATGAAGAACTTCAAGATTACATTCAGAATCCACCATACCAAGTTTGGCAAGGGACATCCACATAACGCTAGAGCCATGGGAGATATTGAATTTATGCTGCTGGACGCAAGCAACAACGCATTCTTTAGAGCTGGGATTAAGGATTCATCAACTGGTGAAGCCCCGACTCTGATTATGCAATTCTGCAAGCCTGGCAGTAAATGGAGTGATAAATCTAATGTGCTTACTCTGGTAAGTGATTCTAAGACTGCGCTCAAAGGGCAGACCAAGAAGAATGACCAGATTGTTAAAGTGCCTTACAAGACTAAATCAATCACAACGATTGTCAAGAAAGTTGTAAGCAAGACAACTAGAAAGTCTAGCTCATCAACCACACGGACTACCAAGACCAAGAAAAGTGGTAAGCACAAGTCAACTACTTCCCACTCTGGCTCAAGCACAAGCACGACTACCAAGACTGAGAAGAAAACGTCATACCAATACACTTACTACACTGAGAAGACTAAGAACGAAGAGAACGCATTTACTAACGGCTGGATTGAAGTGACTCTCAGCCGTGAGTTTGGCAAGTTTTATATCGAAGCGTACAAGCTGGATGGTAACGGCAAGCACATGAAGAACGGCTGGTCATTCACCAAATACCAGAAAGCGCCTGTGCCTAACGTTCCAACTGGTGACGTTTCATTAAGTCGTGTCGCTTGTGGATTCTTCAAACATTCCATCATGGAAGATACGGTCACTCCGTTTGAAATCTACAAGTCATGTGCATTGACTATGACACACTGTTCTATTTGGTCAATGAATCAAGAGTACTACAACATGTATGCGCCAAAGAATGTTAAGAGCTATCCTAACGTGACTATCTCAAGTGGTGACCATGTTACCTTTAGTTCAATTGAAACTAAGGTTGAAAAGAATGATGTAGCGGCTCAGCCGACCTGGGGAACTAACTACCCTACGCTTACTCCGCAGAAGATTAACACTTTGCATTTTAAGAGTGACGGAGATTTGACCGGAGCAACGTACAAGATTGAGTGGGCACCAAGAATGCTTTAAGAAGGAGCGTGATTAAATGGCAGTAAGCGAATACGGACAATACCGGATTCTGAATGAGGACTTGATGGCGATTGGCGTTTTGAAGATTGGTGGCAAGACTGAGTTCTACGGCGATACGATTACGCACCAAGTTGCGGACGCTGACCAATCTTCATCATCATACGGTGAATCGCCACAAGCCCCAGTGAATGAAAGCAACCCTAACCTTAATGCTGAATCAAAAAACTTTGACCACTCCGGCAGTATCTCAGTGATTGAGAAGCCGGGGACTGATTCAGACAAGATCAAGATTGGCAATTGCTTAGCATACTATGACGAACCACAAGAGCGCTGGTATGTCATGAAGATTTGGAATGTGGAGAGAACACTGAACGCAAGCGGTGCTCATGTCCTTACAGCACAGCTGGTCAACCTAGGCTTGTGGGACTTGCATTACAGAATGACGCAGAAAAAGTCTATGAAGAGCGCGTCAGCTAAGACAGCTTTTTATTGGCTCTTGCAAGATATGGATTGGAACGCAGACTTCAGCGCAATCCAGGACTATTCTGTAACTGGCAGTGTGGAGTTTAATGCAAACACAAAGAGCTCAGCAATGCTTCAAACGCTGTTACAGCAATACAATCTTGAGTGTGACTTTTATGTAGAATACAAAGGCAATTATGTAACCAAAAAGGTTTTTCAAGTCGCTCCAGAAATTGACTCTGGCTATTACGGCGAAGCCTATGTAGGCAAGAATGTAACAGCCCTCAGCCAGCAAACAAACGGTGACGTTATCACACGGCTTACTGTCATTGGCCCTAACGGCGAAACAATGGCAAAAGCTGGCAACTATACCTCCGGCCCTGTCAAGCATGACAAGGGCTTTTCTTATGTCTACGATGCTGACGCAAACGCTGAATACAGTGACGGCAAGCACTGGCTTGACGGGGTGATTACTACGGATAACATCACTGATGCCGCTGGGCTGATGATGTATGGCGCTAAGCTTTTGAAGATGTATAACCATCCAAGAATCAGCTATACATTGCAATGCACTCATACATTCAATCCTAAGCTGGGTGCAACGGTTCGGACTAAGGACTTTTTAGCTGACCCAGAAATTACAACTTACCAAAGAGTAATCAGCAAGACATTCTCATTTGCTGACCCAAGCCAGAACACTGTCTCATTTGGTGAATTTGTGACTGTCAGACGGGTTACGCCTGCATGGCTGGCTAACTATAGTACCAGCATTCAGAAGGCCCTTAAAGCGGCTAAGGACGACGCCTCAAACATCTCAGTTGCCGTGCTTACCCCAGATGGCACTGACTTCAAAGGCACTGACCAGACTAAGAGATTCTATATTCAAGCTTGGTCGATGGGAACAAACATCAGCGGCTATGTTCAGAATCAAGGCTTTGAATTTTTGAAGTATAAAGCTGACACAATTAGTCTGGGCGGAGTGATTGATGACAGTTCGATTGGCGAATACGAGAAGACATTGTATGGCTATTCTCAGACGCTGACTAGCAAAGACCTGGGCAACTACAGAGCACAGGTAGATAACGACTACCTTACCAGCGATGCTGAAATCTATCCAGATCAAACGGCTAGCGTAAGCGTAGCTCAATTACCACACGAAGCATTCGGTCACCAGATGGCTATGCAAAACGCACGGCGACTGAGTGATGGCTCAATTGTTGCTAGCTATTCTTTAGAAGGTGCAACGACAGACAGCTTAAATAGTCACCAAGATGATTGTGCATTGATTCACTATTCAACAAGTGGCACTGTCTTAGGTTCAGCCAGAATTGCAAGCGGTGGACACGGGTCTTGCTTCGGCGTAGAAGAAGTCAATAGTGACTACTGTTACGTTTACATGAATACTTACAATGATGACGACTCAAGCAAGAAATATAGATTCACACGAATCAAGTTTATGTTGAAACAAACCAATGTAAAGGTTTTAGACAACAAGACCAGTCGTGATGATTTCAAGATTGGCTATACCAGTCCCGACTATTTCTATACGTCATTAGACAATGACAGCGGCTATTGCGTAATGGTATTCAGCAAAGATTGGCGTGCTTACACTGTTAAGCTGACCGACCTAATGGCAGGCAACTTTAAGCCAACTCAAACCGCAGTATTGACTGACTACGGCTGGAATCCTAACACGCAGACCTGGCAATCTCCAGCAATCAAATACCCGTACGTATTCTGGCATAGCGGTGACTATGACATGCACGACAGACGGGTACTGTACGGAATCAACATGGAACACAAGGGGCAAGTATTTGAACTGGAATATAACTTCCTCGACTATATCCACACGCCAGCTGACTACAACGTGGTTGAACCCGAAGCATTGTCATATAGAAATGGCAAGCTGTTAGTGTCATTCAACTGTGCAAGCACAAACAGCAGTAGCGTTAAGAGAATCGAACCTGTGTTTGAAATTCCATTGAAGGGAAGATAGCATGAAAAGTAAATCAGTTTCAGTCAATGTTACGGCAAACGGCTTAGCCGCTAATCAAGCACAACAAACAGCAAATCAAGCGGTAGCATCAGCCAACAAATACAGAACTGAATGGGAAGAAGTCAACTCTGAAAACCTCGCAGCTTTAAGCACTGCTCAAAGCGAATTTGAGTCAAACCTTGCCTGGGCTAAAAGCCAAATCTATGAAGGTCAGCACCAGAACGATAGTGCGGTAGCTAGCCTGCAATCTGATATGGAATCCAGCTGGCAATCAATGTCAACGGTGGAAAAAAGCCTGTACAATTCAACAAGCACGGCAACGAGCGAAGCGGACAGCCGGCTTGAAAGCTTGCGCGCGCAGAACAGCCAATCACTTGCTGACCTCCACAGTGCAGCCAACAGCCTCCATGCGGCGGCAAATAGCTTACATGCCGATGCAGACTCAATGAGAGGCTCTCTGGCAGGCGCTACTAGCGAGCTTGGCAAAGACATAACGGCAACGAGAGACAGCCTCACAGCGGCTAAAAATAGCCTTGCGGCGGTGGACAGTAGCATGCGTACGGCAACCAGCGAAGTTGCCGATAATCTGAACAGCGTCAAGAACAGCCTAACCGCAGTAGACAATGATCTGAGAAACGGCGTCAAGCAGGCTGGCAATGATCTGTCAGTGGCAAAGACCAGCTTGACGGCTACTGGGAACAGCTTAGCAACGGCGACAAGCGAGTTGCAGACCAAGACCGGGCAATTAAGCGGGTCATTGTCCACGGCCGACAGCATGATAATGTTTAACAGCAACGCAATTTCCGAGGTCAAGAAAACAGCGGGCGAGATCAGCACGACCGTAAGCAATATTAGGGTTGGGGCTAGGAATTTACTTAGAAATTCGGCTAAGTTTCCGTATTCTGGGAATAATGATAATTCTTGGTCAACGGGCCAGTGGCGCATTGCGGGCATGACAACCGACACGAACGATATGAAACGGGCAAGCAAAGAAATCACTGATTCACCATTGGGTGGTAAAGCTACAGTAGTTTCCTTCACTGGCATCTTGCGTTCAAGCGTCAATGACATTTCGCTAGTCGCTATTAACAGCGTTCCGGTTTCCGGCAATGTGACACTCAGTTTTTGGGCACGGCAAACAAGCAGTGTTGACACGGCGTTTGTGTCCGCAGGCTGGAGTGGTAGAGGAATGGCAAACACCAACGCTTCAACCGAACGCTGGGGAACTACCCAATACCGCAAACTTTTCTTGCCTAAAGACGGAAGCTGGACCAGATTCTGGGCAACGTTCAATGTAAACAGCAAAGAAAATGTTTATATTGGTGCTGGGGATACTGGGACATCGGCGGAAGTTCAAATTTGCTTAGTTAAAATCGAAACAGGCACAATGGCTACGGACTGGGCGCCAGCCCCGGAAGACACCGACCAAGCGATCAGCACGGTCAGCCAGACCGCAGACGCTATCAAGGCCGACCTCAGCAACACAAAGGGCGATGTGGCTTCGATAAAGGCAACCGCAAACAGTTTGCAGAGCCAGATTACGGACAACAAGAATAACATTTCTTCGGTTAAGCAAACGGCAGACAGCATTAATACCAGTCTGACTAATGCTAAGGGAGATATCTCCAGCTTAAAGCAGACAGCGGCGGGATTGCAAACTGCCGTGGCAGATAACAAGAAAAACATCTCCAGTGTCACGCAAACCGCAACGGCATTGCAATCCAGCCTCAGCAATGCGCAAGGGGAAATATCCAATGTCAAACAGACCGCAAGCAAACTCCAGTCTGATTTAACTAATGCTAAAGGCGACATCAGCAGTTTGCAACAAACGGCTAACGGGCTGACCAGCACGGTAAGCAATTTACACGCTGGGGACAGAAATTATGCACGGTATACTTTCAACGATTGGAAGACATTTACCGGATTTACAGGGGCAACCAACTACTGCACACCAAGTTTAGGTGTTTTCTACTTAGACGATTTAAAAGTAGGCGATATTGTAACAATCGGCTACACGATCAAGAACAGTGGCATTCAATCTGGCAAGTTTTGGATACAAGCTCCGGGCAATGTAACGGACTGGAGTACTGGTGCCATTGGACTTGCTTCGCATGATATAGCCCAAGTATGTCCAGACGGCGCAACCACAACGTTAATAGCTTACTTTAAACTGACCGCTTACAATTTTAAAAACAGTAGTTTTGATTTTGATATCAGAACGGATAATTTTCCTGCCGGAACGTTATCGTACAAGGGCTTGTTCGTTAAAAAAGGCAATCTAGCCACCGATTGGTCTCCAGCCCCGGAAGACGTGGACGCTTCAATCTCCCAAATCAAGCAAACAGCCGACCAGATCAAAGCACAGGTCAGCGATAACAAGAGCAATATTTCTAGTGTCACGCAAACTGCCACGTCTTTGACAACCGGGCTTGCCGATGCAAATAAAAATATCTCTAGCCTCCAACAGACGGCAACCACATTAACCAGCGGATTGGCAGACGCTAACGGCAACATCTCAACCTTACAGCAGACGGCCAAGGGCTTGCAGACCTCGGTTACCGACAGCGCTGGGAAGATATCCAACTTACAGCAAACGGCGGACGGCTTAACAACGACCGTGGGCAAAGGCAACCGAAATTTAATTGCATGGTCGGGCAATTACACAACCGATCACTGGGGTATTAGAAGCGGTGGTAACGGGCGAGGCATAATTGCAACGAATGACGTAACCACATTCCCGGACAATTTGAGTACTGACAAGATGCTGACCATTAAGGGCAACACCTCCGGCAATCGTGATTGGTATGAATTTGACAAGATCAACGTTGTTAAAGACACAACTTACACAGCTTCCGTTTACGTCAAGCTCAACAGCGACACGGCGGTAACCAATCCAACGGTTCAATTCAGATTGTGGAATGACACCACTGATACACCGACTTGGGGGCTTGCCAGAAACAATTTGGCGCTGTCAAAGACAGCGTGGACACGAGTAACGTTTACCGTCAAGGCAATAGCAAGCGGACTTTCAGACCCGATATTTGGTATCTCTGGCACTGGCTCTATTGACCTTGCCTTCCCACAATTTGAAATTGGCTCAATCGCCACGCCATGGTCTAATGCACCAACTGATGTCGCCCAACTCAAACTCACCGCAGACGGCCTTACGAGCAAGGTAGCCGACACGCAGGGCAATGTAAGCAACCTCCAGCAGACGGCAAAGAGTTTGCAAACGCAGATTACGAACGCCAATGGTGATATTTCCAGCGTTAAGCAGACAGCCGGGGAAATTCGCACAGACCTCACGAATGCAAAGGACGATATTGCCAGTGTAAAGGCCAAGGCGGACAGTCTGACCTCCAGCATGGCAAACGCAAACAACCAGATCAGCACGCTACAGCAGAGGGCAGACAGCATTACTAGCACGTTGAGCAACGGTGGGCGCAATCTGCTGTCCAACACCAGAGAAATGAATGATCCATCAATTTGGAGCAACTTAACGTTATGGGACAAAGGCGACTTTTATCACGATGGTGGAAACGACTGTCAAATCGTGCAAACCAGCACTCAACAATGGAATGGGTTAAAGCAATATGTCTTTGTTGAGGCAGGTAGAAAGTACACCTTCTCAATCGATGCAAAGTCTGGTGACAACAGCAATCATACGGCTAGTTTCTACATCACTCTTAACAATGCACAGGAAGGCCAATACAATAGGGCAGATGCACTAGGTAACGGTCAAAAGCTGAATTACACACCGACATGGACTAGATATTCGTTCACAATCACGGCAACAACGAATGGCTATGTCGCTCCAAGAATTGAACGTGGGACAACCACTAACGAATTGTTGCAATTGGCAAGGCCACAGTTTGAATACGGCGACACAGCCACCCCATGGCAACCGTCTAATGGCGATATCTCCTCACTCCAGCAGACGGCACAGGGGCTGACCGCAGACATGAAGGACGCAAAGGGGAACATATCCTCGCTCCAGGCTACGGCAAGCGGGCTTAGCTCCGACATGAGAGACGCCAAGAACAACGTTTCCTCCCTCCAGCAGACGGCTAAAGAGTTGGACGCCCAGATCAAGGGCGTTGATGGCAAGGCAACTACGATTAAGGCAACGGCTGACGGCGTCAGTGCTCGTGTGTCTAAGATTGAAGGCAACAAGGTAGTTGGGTCACTGCTGAAGCTGGATGGTAGTGAAGCAGGGCTTGGTACGTATGTGAATGACAAGCTGATTGCTGGGATTAACACAAATCCAGATGGGGTATGTATTAAAGGCAAGAACCTTTACCTTGACGGCCAGACGCACATTGACGATGGTGTGATTAACGCAAGTAAGATTACGGTTTACAACACCGTCGGTGACAACAAAGGCAATCAATATCTTGCTGTAGCTTGGGGGCAGCTCAACTCCACGATTGGTGGCAAGGACGACAAGGGCAATACGCTGTGGGGATCGATCAACCAGACAGCTGGCAAATTCTCCAGCTACTACACGAGAGACGAAACCGATAATAAGCTGTCTCAGCAGTCATCGCTGATTTCACAGACGGCCAACAACATCACTATGTTGGTCAATGATGCAAAGAACTTCTCGACCTATACTGTTTCTTCAACGAATACTTGGAACTTCGATGATACCAAGTCCACATACGGCAACTGGTTCTTGAATGGTGAAACGACTGCCGATCACGTTTACAACGGGCCAAGCTTTACTAACGGCCAAAAGCTGACTCCATTTATGTACGTTACCAGCCGGGGGCCTAAGGACGGGTCATGCTACACTGTAACCGTATGGAAGGACAATGACCCTACGCAGTATCAAAGAACTTGGAATGGCGGTTCTTGGTCCAGTTGGGTAATCCTGCCTAACAGTCAGAACCTTATCTCAGCCATCAACCTTAGCCCAGATTCAGTTAAGATCAGCGGCAAAAACATCGAACTGAACGGTAACACGAAGGTTACTGGGCGGCTTGATTTAATGCAGAACGATAAGAACTGGATTGACCAGGATGAAGGGTATCACAACAGATGGAAGTGGAGTAATGCCCACATCTACTTTGATAACTACATGCAACTCTTGTGTGACAACACGCATGTTACTTACACTGACGGTGACACAACACGAACAACACTGAATGGCTCAAACAACTTCTACACGATCAACACGGTTACGCCAGGTTATATCAAGCTTACGTCATACACCAGTAGTAACTTGCAAAATCAGCTTTCAAGAAGCTATTTGGACTCCAGCCGTATTGAAACGCCAGAAGTCTACACTGATAAGTTCATCATCACTGGTCACCACATCAGAGTACGTGACAATCAATACTTGATGATAACAAACAAGGCTGGTACTAACTTTGACGGCAATGGCTCAGCTGGCTTCCAAGTCTGGGGTGGTATTGTCTTAGGACAGAATACGATTGGCGCACCAAGTGGAGACATCTATTTCCAACGAGGCAATATTGACGCTATCTTAGGGCAGAAATACAGTGATGCATCTAAGTTAACTATGCATGCTCAAAAGCTTGTTTCCCAGGAAGCCAATACCGTATCCTCCAGACTGTCAGTCAAAACAGCAATCACCAAGGTTACCTATGACCGGGCACTTATGGCAGTACAGAATACTGACATGTACGACTACCGTTATACCTCAGATACCACGGGTCAGCATTATGTCTCCGGTATCATCGATGACGTTCACGATAAGCCAGAGTACAACATGGATCCAATGCTGATTAACCAGGACAGAACGGCTCGTATTGACGCCAATCTGCTGGGCTATCACCATGTGGTATTGCAGGAAATCCTCAAGAGATTAGACAAGTTAGAGGCAAAGTAAAATGAGACAAACAAGAGACAAGCGTTCCCCTCCAGAACGCTATAATTGTAGTGTGTGAGAACTATAAAGGAGAACACATATGGATTTAAGAATCAATAACATTGAGCCAAAATACGACAACGACGACATTCAAAGTGAAGCCGTTTCAGTATCCGGCTATGCAAGCGATGGCTCCGGCGATTATGTAAATGGCCGGATTACCGTCAACAAGGCAGAACTGGCAAGCGACAAGACATTCGATGACTTAACGCCAAAGGACGTTTTAGCGCTTGTCAAGAAAAAGTTAACTTTTGCATAAAGGAGAATAGATCATGAAAATTAATGCAAAGGGCATCAGCTACCAATTCGCAGATTCAGATGGTAGTACTCAATCAATCACTGTCAACTTGAGTGGCGAACAATCGCCAAACTACATGAGTGGTTCTTTCGTAATCACGGCGTCAGATATGACTGACGGTACTACCCTCGATGATTTGAACAAGAAGCAGATCACCACCTTGGGCTTGAAGAAGCTGGAAGGCTACGTCAAGGCGGCATTAGGCGAGGCTTGATCATGAACATTGATGCTAATGACGTAATCGCAAAATACCGCAAGCTGACTGATGACTTGCAGTACAACTTGCTGGTAATGCAGGTGCAGGTTGAACAACTTCAAAAGGAACTGGCTGATGCTAAGAAAGATAAAGACAAGACTACTGAATAACGGCTGGCACTGTATCGTAGGCTTGTCTTTAATCTTAAATGGCATTGTGCTTGTAACCAACAAACGCTATTTCTTTTGGCCTCCACAGCCAGAATTTATCACTGATTTTCTTAATGATGACATTGTAGGCTATACGGGAATCCTAATCGGCATTGGCATGATTTATTGGGCATATCAAGAGAGCGGTTCAGTTAATCTGAATCGCTTTTTGCTTGCGGGCAGTTCCGCTTTTTACACTATGCTGGGGCTGACTGAACTTATGCATTCAATATTTGCCAACCCGTATACTCCTCGTATGGAATGGGGAGCTGTCAGTGACTTAATTATGGTCTTGGCAACTTTGTACATGGCAAAGGAATCACCAACCAAAAAAGACAAGTGACAGAAAGGAATGATCGGAACATGGCCTCTTTAATGGACTGGTTGACGAAAATCATTCCGACTGTAGGTACAGTGCTAGTAGCATTATTCAGCTACTGGACTAGTAAACAAAAGAGTGATCGTGAACAACAGCAAGATGAGCGCTCTGCCTTGAGGGAAGACTTGAAAGATCAAAGAGAGCGCAATGCTTATTTAGAAAAGCAGCATGTCGAAGACCAAAAAGAAATCGACAGCTTGACCAAGCAGGTTTCTAAGTATTCTATACGCTTAATTGCACTCGAAGATAAATTAGGCATAGAGCATACGTTTACTGATGCAAGCGATCATGGAGATGATGAATTATGACTCATGAAATTATCGTAGACATTATCCTGGCAGTGATTGCCTTGATTGGGACAGTCATGTGTCAGATTGTAAAGCAGGACAGCAAGGCAAGATTAGTCTTGCAGATCATTAATGAAGTAGCGCCAACTGCCGTAGTTGCCGCTGAAAAGATTGGCGGAGCTGGCAACGTAAAGTTTGCCAAGGCGGTTAATTATGTTCAGCGTGCACTCAAGCAAGCGGGCATTACCAGCGCTGACTTGACTGTGATTGAAAACGCAGTTGAAACTCAGTGGGCTGAACTGTCCAAGGCAGGGACGCTGGACCAATACAAGAAAGAGGTGCCAAGTGAAAAAGTTAACTCTTAGTTTAGCGGCTGGAGCGCTTGCCCTAGCTTTGTCTGCATCCCCGGTTAGTGCCTCCACACGGCGCTTAGGCGTTGATGTATCAAGCTATCAAGACAGCTCATACAGCTATTTTAACGGACTGAAAGCCAAGGGTGCTAAGTTTGTCCTGGTCAAGCTGGGCGGGTCTGGTGGCGGTGAAGGATACCACTACCAAAACCCTAAGGCCAGCGCCCAGCTCTCAAACGCCAAGAAAGCCGGTCTGAGCGTGGGCGGATACTACTGGGGACAATTTAGCGCAGACAAGTCTAAAGCCACTCAGATGGCAAATATGGCCGTCTCAGACGCAAAGAAATTTGGCTTGCAGTCTGGCTCAGTGATTGCCCTTGACTATGAAGCTGGGGCATCTGGTTCAAAGAGTGCAAACACGGCCGCTGTCAAAGTGTTCATGGACGCAATCAAGAAGGCTGGATACAAGCCTATTCTATATTCTGGCGCGTACTACCTCAAGCAGTATGTGGACTATGAATCAATTGGCAAGAAATATGGCAACGTATTGTGGGTAGCCAGCTATAAGACCACAAGCCTACAAACAAAACCAGACTACGGCTATTTCCCTAGCATGAACCACGTAGGGATGTGGCAATACGCAGACAACTGGTATGGTATTGACGGAAATGTGGAATTGATTAGCGGTCTGGTATCCAGTGGCAAGGTAGCAAAGAAGACTCCAGTCACTCCAGCAAACGCAACGACCAACAAGGCCCAGGGCGTTCAGCCTATTCCTAAGTCAAACAAGTACACGATCAAGCAAGGCGCCAGCTGGTATGCAATTGCCAAACGCTATGGACTTGATGCTGGCTTGCTTGCACAGCTGAACGGCAAGACGACCAAGAGCATGATTCATCCAGGACAGGTTATTAAGCTGACTGGCGTAATCACAATCAAGGTCCAGCCTAAGAAAACCAAGACAACCACTGCCACTCCGAAGAAAACCAAGACAACCACACACGTGGTCAAGGTCAAGAGTTTAGGTACTGGCAAGGCAAACTGGAAGGTGAACTTGATTGGCTCAAACGGCAAGTATGCTAATCATTACGTTGCCCAGGGTTCAAGCTGGAAGACTACCAAGAGCAAGACTTTCAAAAAGGGGAAGGCTTACTTGATTGGCAAGGATTTATGGATTCTTTCTAAATACGTAAAGGTGGTCAAGTAATATGGCATTAAGTTTAGGCGTAGCGGAAACTGTTGCCAAGGTTGGCGACACTTCACAGATTTATACGCTTGATTTATACGATGATGAAATGGACTTGTATCTCACTGAAGACTATGATCCAGAAGACATTGAGGTCAGAGTTGCCAATGAGCAAGGCCAGTATTTGTTTAGCACTGATGCAAGCGATATTGTGATTACCGATGATGACACGATCAGTGTCTTAGGAACTAAGCTTGCAAAACAGCCAGCAGGTCTGTACCAATTCGAAGTACGGTTGAAGAATGATGATGACACGGAGACCATCTTCCCGACTGGCGCGCGACCGGTTGTTCGGTTAGTGGGGTCTATCTAGTAATAGGCCAGGCCGACGCTGTAGTAGGGCGTGGTCAATCATGGTCAACCGTAACCACCCCGAGCCCTTGGGGCTCTAGGGATTATATATAGTGACCACATGACCACACCTAATATATAAATATATTTTTATAAGATAGATAGGGGGAGATACCTCTCTATATATAGTGAGAGATTGGTGTGGTCATGTGGACAAATCGCTGAAACCCTTGAGGCTCTAAGGTTCAAGGGGTGACCACACCTGTCCAAATGACCACAGAGGCGTGGTCATTTCTCTATTTTTAGTGTGTCCATAGCCAGCTCCAGCGCGAAGGCTGGTTAACCAGCTACACCTACATAAAACTGAAAGCCTTACCGGAGAAATTCTGGTAAGGCTTTTTTTCTTTTGCTATAATAGGGGTGTGGAGGAAAGACCGATGAAGAAAGAAAAATGCTTACCATTGCAGATGCTGAAGTTCATGTCCAGCAAATACCCAACCGCTTGGTCTGAGATTGAATCAGCTAGGGCAAATAGGAATTGGCCGGACTGGTGCTATGTTCCGATCAACCGCTGTTTGACAATAACCATGGCTAGCAAGGCAAACCTATTCCAGCAGGTCCAGGATGCCGTTCTCATGTCAGCACTAGCGCCATGGAGGATGAGCAAGGAAATCTATGTGTTTGATGATGAGCTAGCCAATGATCTGTACAGTCAGCCACTGGATACTCTTCCCACTGTGGTATTTGAGAGACTGCCGTTTCCTGCAATCTACATTCAAGCGCCTGGACTGGGCGTGAATGGCTTCTTTGTAAGCCGGGAATATGATGTAAAAAGCAAGGCGGTCGAACTGCGGCTTACTTTTTGTAACGGGCTTACCGAAGCATGGCCGGCCTACATTGCTTATGATTCAGCAAGCACGATCAAAGAGGCTGTGGATAAGATGTCACTGGGGCGGAGCAATCCAAGGCTGTTTGATATGGTCAAGAAAGCAATGCAGTTAGCTCTGTATCTTTGCACCAGTAATCCGGAAGCCAGACCACGCCAGAGTCGATTTAAGCGGCCTGCAAGCCGTCCTAAGGACAACTATAGGGAAATACGCACGTGGGACGTAGGGCTTCGCTACGGGGCTGCTATCAAGCAATACAAGCAAACGAATAAGACACATGCAGGAAGTCATACTGGCAAGCGGCCACACTACCGCAGAGGACACTTTCAACATTACTGGAGAGGGCCACGAGACGGAGAACGCACGCTTGAGTTTATCTGGATTGACCCGATTTTGGTCAATGCAGATAAGGTTGATGGAGAACTGCCAGCTGTTGTACACGAGGTGAAGAACGATGATTAAGAGAAGATTAGTAGGCGGTATTTTGTTGTTTATAGTAGCTGGGTTTGAATTGCTGATGTCTACTGGCTATTACGAAAGAGCGAGTGGCGATGCTGTTATAGATGATGCAGTGTCATATGTTAAGGACATGCGGTTGGCTGTTTCGTATATTATCTTTGCAGTGCTGGCAATCATTGTTGGCATTATATTTGTCTCTACGTGCAAGGGACAGCCAGTCAAGTGGTTTGAATACACTTTGCTTGCGGTTATGCTTTTAGCAATGGCAATAATTCCATACATGGCGCCACACACTGGTAATGATGGCGGGCTTTTTGGTTTTGTTGCGACTGTTGAATTGTTCTGTTATGCTGTTGGTGCTCCAACAAGAAAAGGCTTTAAGAATTTTCCATTCAAGAGCAAAGATGATGCTCACAGTGAAAAGAGCATCGACAAGCTGACCAAGCTCAAAGAGCTGTTGGACAGTGGGGCGATCACTCAAGAAGAGTTCGATCAAGAGAAAAAGAAAATTTGGAAATAATATTTTAAAGAGCCACTCGGAGATTAATCTGAGTGGCTCAATTTTGGCACAAACTCCAGCAACTTTTATGGACTTTAATAGCCTAAGATGACCTAACCAAAAGTGCTGTGAATCCCAGTACTATGCGGTTTTGCGGGAAGTGCCGGGATTATGATTAGATGTGGGACCAATATATTAACAAAGTGGCATGACCCTTGATATGATTGGGGTTGTGCCGCTTTTTATTTTTTCGTGGCTCAAATATGGCTCAAATAGAAAAATCATCGATTTGTTTCTCCATGTCTTCCTGCATCTTCTTAGTGACGTGAAGATAAATTTCTCTTGTAGTTTCCGCTTTTGTGTGCCCAACTCTTTTCTGAATTACATGCAGAGGGACACCTTGTTCAGCCAGTTTGGAGATGTGGGTATGTCTGAACATGTGCGTAGTTACTTTTCTGCTGAGTCCGGCTTCCTTAG
Source organism: Lactobacillus sp. WILCCON 0059 (assembly GCF_057197985.1). Lineage (NCBI taxonomy): Bacteria > Bacillati > Bacillota > Bacilli > Lactobacillales > Lactobacillaceae > Lactobacillus > Lactobacillus sp. WILCCON 0059. The sequence continues at coordinate 20,563 of NZ_JBUBHN010000002.1, read as the reverse complement.
ATTTGCGGCCCAGCAAAAGCTCAGCCGCTTCAATCGTAAATGGCTTGTGTGTTCTCTGATTGATAAATACAAAATCATCTGGCTCAGCATCACGACTACATGATTTAATGATCTGTACAGCTTGCTTAGGCAGGAAGATCGTTCGATAAGATGCAAATGTTTTGGGTGAATCAGACTTAACTCCTCCACGCCAAATAGTACCCGTTACGTCAGCGTAGGGAAGGTGAACATTCTTAAATTGCAAGGCGGCTACTTCACCGAAGCGCATGCCAGTTAAATACATGAATTGAAAGAAGTACAGGTAGTCCGGCCGATCTATAACGGAAAAGAGCTTGTCCAGCTCATCATCAGAAAGCAACTTGGTAGAAACATCTGTGTGGTCTTTTGGTCGCCACTGTATTTTTAATCCTTTGGCTGGATTTTCGGTTAGGTATCCGTAGTTGATAGCAAACTCATACATAGCGCTCATCTCTACTCTGTAGACATTGACAGTGGCGTTTGCCTTGCCCTTCAAACTAGACTGGAGATATTTGGTAACCATAGGCTTGGTAATGTTTCTAGCTATTGCATCTTCGCCAAAATATTTCAGCATTGCGGACATTCCAGTTCGGCGGGAATTTAAAGTGGTTGGTTTGATTCCACGCTCTTGCTCATGATCTAGAAACAGCTTCGATAGCTCACCTATGGTTATGTCTGTCTCTGTTCTAGTATCGCTTATATTGACTAATTTCTGCGCTAGAATGAGTTCAGCTTCTTTCCTGGCCTGTTGACTGCCACGAGGAAGAAGACAAGTCACACGCTTGATCTTGCCTGTCAGCGGGTCACGATAGCGCTGATACCATTGATACTTGCCAGACTTCATTTTCTTAGGTTTTCCTATAGGATAGGTTTTCATCGTTGTCCTCCAGGGAAAATAAAGGCGCCTTTACTATCTATTAGTAAGGGCGCTCTTTTAGTATGCCCTCATTAATTTGCTAACTGTGTCAAACATTCTGTTAGGTATTCCGAAGGCCTGCATGAAGCTGTAAACATTATCGTATTCCACACCGATCAGTTTTGAATAGTTCCAGATGATTTCAGTTGCGAATACGTCAGCTTCGTGTTCCATTTTTATTTTGATTGTGGGTGCGGCTAAAGAACTGTATCTGTGCTGTAACACAATGTGTCCTATCTCGTGGGCCAAGATAAAAGGTGATTCAATCTGCCTGGCCCAGTTGCCGTTTAAAATGATAATTCTAGACTTAGCATAAGAAACAGATGGTGCGTCCGAAGGTAGAGTAGCATCGTAGATAACACCAATCCCTGCCTCTAAGGCGTAGTTCATCAAGTATTCTAGCAAGTCATTCATGGACAGATTTCTTTCTCTTCCTTATATAGGTTTCTGCCATCGATCTGTAATAGCTTTTTAGATCATCGGGCAACTCTACGCCTCTATAAGAAAGCGGTTCGTCTTCTCCGAGATCATAATGAACAGCTGACTCTCTGACTTCCAAATTTCCAGTGTCTCTACCTAATAGGTAGTCAGTAGAAACATCGAAGAAGTCTGCCAGTGTTACGATCATGTCTGCGTTTGGTTCTCTAAGCCCGTACTCCCAATTGGAATAGGTGGTATTTCCTACGTGAAGTCTTCTGGCAACTTCAGCCTTAGTAAGGCCTAGTGATTCTCTCAGCTGTGTTAAACGGCTGCCAAGTGCTTTGCTCATAATGCACACCTCCATTCAGCAATGTACACGTTCTGAGTTATTTCTTTAGACTAAGCTTAGACCAAAGCAAACGCTTTTGCAATATTTCTTAACAAAAAGAGAAAAGAGGGTTGCAAACTTCTCAAAAGGTGGTATCCTAATATGTGTAAGGAAAACACGAAAGGAGGAAACTGAATGACGGCAGTCAAAAGTGGTACTGGCCGCAAGCTAAAGGGAGAAATTGACAAGCGAGGACTGCGGTATGCGTTCGTTGCTGAGAAGGCTGGAATAGCTCCACAAACTTTAAGCAAGTACCTGCACGACCGTATTCCGATCAATGTCAATAACCTATATAGCATTTGCCAGGTGGTCGGAATTGACTACAAAATTTTTTTGAAGTAATTCTTCCCGTAGGGTGTAGAATTTGGAAAGGAATTTCTCATATGGAGAAGGAAGTTTTAAAGTTTACCTTTGAAGGCACTGAAGAAATTCGTGCAGTTCAAATCGATGGTGAGCCTTGGCTCGTTGGTAAAGATGTTGCAGAGGTTTTAGGATATGCACGGCCAGTAAAAGCCGTTCATGACCACGTTGACCAGGAAGACCAAAAAGAAGACATTGTGACGATTTCACAAGCGTCCCAAATTGGGACTCCCCAAAATGTGCTGTTAATCAACGAATCCGGACTCTACTCATTAATCTTGTCCAGCAAGTTACCAACCGCTAAGAAGTTCAAGCGCTGGGTAACGAGTGTGGTATTACCAAGCATCCGCAAGCACGGAATGTTCGCAACGGAAAAGACAATTGATGAAATGCTCCAGGACCCGGACAGCATGATTAAAGTCTTAACGGAAATGAAAGAAGAACGGGCCAAACGAAAGCTGGCCGAAGAAAAGGCTGCGAAGCTTGAACCAAAAGCAAAGTTCTGCGATGTGGTTCTGCAGAATCCGGCCTTGGTCAATGTAACCGTAATTGCTAAAGACTATGGCATGAGTGCACAAGCAATGAACAAACTGCTAAAGAAGCTGGGCGTTCAATACGATCAGCATGGAGTTTGGTTCTTGTACGCTAAGTATCAAAGCAATGGCTGGACTCAAAGCACTACCAGTATGATTAAAGGAAAAGACGGAGTTGAAAAGGCAGTAGTTCATACCAAGTGGACACAGAAGGGCCGCTTAGGATTGTACGAATTGCTAAAAGATCATGGATTACTGCCAGTGATTGAAAGAGAAGACAGCAACAATGAAGATCAGCACGATTAACGCAATTAAGCAACGCCTGGAAGATGATTGGAAGGGCAGAGAATTCAAGCCAGAAGTGGTTTTGCACTCAGCCAAGAAAATCATGGGCATGGATATCACTGAACATCAGATTGAAGTGACCTGCGATCATTACCGCAATGCTCAACGCTGGGATAAGAGTGATGAACATGTTGCTAACGAAATCTTCTTTCTTATTGATACAGAAAGACCATTTCGTTTGCTTGCCTGGATTGAAGACATTGAAGGACATGAAACCGCTGAAAAGATTTACAAGCACTTCGAAGAAAATGATGAAGGCCAAGACCCGTGGGGCTATTACAATTTTAAGTTTCTGGAGGAAGAACAATGAACGTAATCGAATTACACCCAACGAAAACTGAAGAAGAACTTGATGAAATGGAATACACGCCAATGAACTACATCATGGCGTTTCTGAATCCAGATCATCCGCCTGTGGTTGACGGCAGAGAAATGACTGACCATGAAATTGTGGAGTGGTTACGGCAATGCGTTTACTAACAAGCAAGGAAGTGATGGACCAAATGAAAATTAGCCGTCACTTCCTATATGAATTGAGACTTGAGTGCGAATACAGCCCGTACTCTGATGCAGTAATTAAGTTAGGCAAAAGAACATACCGGTATAACGAAGACCGGTGGGAGGAATTTTTAAGATGGCAAAGAAAATAGGAGAACAGATTAGATCATTAAGAGCAGCTAACCACATGACACAAGCAGAACTTGCTGAAAAGCTAGGTGTTTCGCCTCAAGCGGTGGGCACCTATGAGCGGGGAAGTCGAAAGGTAAGTCCTAAAATACTAGACAAGCTATCAAAAATCTTCGGCCTTTCAGTTGAACAGATCCTTTGTTGCGATGATGATATCACCATCGGCAGCAGATTGCGTGAATTGAGAAAAGGCCTTGGACTTACTCTAAACGAGGCCGCCCAAGCAATGACTGAACGCTTTCCAGATGAAACTAAGATCGTAGGGAATGCACTTGGCAAATACGAAAACGGCTTTCGCAAGCCGTCAGTTCAAACCTTAAAAATGCTAGCCAGATTTTACGGCGTAAGTGTGGAATACTTGCTAGGTACATCAGCAGAAGAGAACGTAATTGGAATTCTTATGGATTGCTACAATGCTGAGCCAAAAGTGAAGCTAAGTGAAGACAAATTATTCACAGTCAATGTAGCGCCTGCACCATTGCTTAAAGCAATTATCAGACGAACAGATGCTTATCTTGCAAAGCACCAAAAGCAAAATCTAGTCAAAGAAAAGAAAAGAAGTTTGGACTTCTGGAAAGAGACATTCGAATGGTTGAACACTGATTACAACTATTTGACTGAGTGCTATGGAAAAGTCAGCAAGCAGACTTTAGCACTAATGATTTCAGCTGCAATAGCAGCCAAAAATGAAGAGGAGGCTAGCCATGATTAGCGGCTGGGAAACATTATGTTGGTTTATTATAGGCGTTCTCATTGGGTTGATCATCGATGACCCTAAGAAGTATTTCAACTAAAGGAGGTGATAGGCGTGTCTAAGGAGACAATCAAAAAGCTAGTCAAGGCCAGCAATGCTTTCACGGTGAAAACAAAAAAGCTGGCTACCAAAAGATAGTCAGCAAGTCTAAACACTAAGGAGATTATAGCATGTTGACTCAACACATTCAACAGATGATTGACATGTCAGATGACTTTGAAGAGAAGCTCTACGACAAAGTAAAGGCTGGCTCAAAGTCACCTGCAGATGCGATCAGCAAATTGAACAAGATGAAATATGAACTGCCAGATCACACGTCTGGCACGCGTGATGAGTTGATTGCGTACTCTCTTTCTTATAAAGAAATTGATGACGTAATCAAGATGATTAGGGAGGAGGCAATGAAAAGAGAATGGCCTACGAGTTAAGAGACTACCAGGTTGATTTGATTAATCGAATCTACCAATCTCTTTTAAAAGGTCATAGACACATAATAGTTCAGTCTCCGCCAAGAACAGGCAAGACCGTGGTCATGTCTGAGATAGCCCGCAGAACGACTGATAAAGGCAATAGAGTTTGTTTCATTATCCACCGCAAGGAGGTCTTGGAACAGGCAAAAGCTACCTTTAAAGCGCAAGGGGTTAATCCAGACTTGCTGACAGCCGGAATGGTTCAGACACTGACTAGGCGAATCAACAAGATGAAAGCTCCAGCTGTAATTATGGTTGACGAAGCGCACCATGCGCTGGCTAAGTCTTATACCAAGATTATTGATGCTTTTCCAAATGCAATTGTTCTCTTGTTCACTGCTACTCCAGTTAGAACTGGGCGTAATCAGCTGGACAAGATAGCCGATGATATTGTACTGGGCAAGACAGTTAAACAGCTGATCGATGAACATTTCCTAGCTCCATTCACTTATTACGGAACTAAGTTCAAAGATGTTGATACTGAAAAGCTCAAGGTGTCAAACGGTGATTATACTAATGCATCAATGGAGGAAGCACTGGGGCGCAAAATCTACAGTCATACAGTTGATGAATATCTTGAAAAGGCAAAAGGAATGCAGGCTGTTGTCTACACCTATAGCGTTGAATCAGCAAAGAGGCTTGCCGAAGAGTTTAATGCAAGGGGAATTTCCGCAGCTGAATGTGACGGGGCTACTAATAAGGACGTTAGAGACTACATTGTAAAGAAGTTTCGCGATCAAAAGTTAAAGATTTTAGTCAACGTCAATTTGTTTACTGAAGGCATCGACTTACCTAATGTGGACTGCGTGATTATGGTTAGACCAACTCAATCACTAGCTCTGTTCATGCAGTTCAGCATGCGCTGTCTTAATCCTAGGCCAGGCAAGAAAGCAGTCATCATAGATCAAGTAGATAACTATAAGCGCCACGGCTTGCCTACTAAAGATCATGACTGGAAGAAGCTTATGACTAGTAGAAAGAAGCGTAATTCTCCGTCTGAAATATCTGTCATTCAATGTCCATCTTGCATGACTGTATTTGAACGAGCTGAGCTGAAGGAAAACACCTGCCCGTATTGTGGATATAGTCCAGTTTTACAGCAAAAGGCTAAGCAAGTTGAAGATGCTGACCTTGTAGAGATTAGCGAAGATTACCTTGATAGCGTTACGCAGAGAATGCAGAAGGCTATCAAGCAAGCGGCTAAGGTAGACGATTGGCATAAGCTTAATTCTTACCAACAGCTGATTGAGTATGCTAAGGAACACGGCTATAAGCGTGGGTGGGCCTGGCATAAAGCACAAGAGAGAGGATTTATCTAACTACTAAAGAGAGGATTTATCTAATTGTTTCAATTACCAAAAGATGAAGTACTTCATCCAAAAGTACAACCGAAAAATTTCTTCATTTATGGAAAGACAATGAGCGGTAAGAGTTTCTTTTCAAGCTATTTTCCGCATCCAATTGTCTTAAATACTGATGGAAACTCTGCCCAGGGAACAGCGCCAAGCGTCCAGATCAGAAACGTTCGTGACGCTAACGGTAACTTGGTAGAGAATGCAATGAAAACTATCAATGATGTTGTCATTGCCCTTCAACAACCAGACGTCACTTTTCAAACGGTGGTCATTGATGTTATCGATGATATCTGCGTAATGATTGAGCAAGCTATCTGTATTGATAACCACGTTGAATCATTGTCAGATATCCCGTACGGCAAGGGACACTATATGTTCAATAGCTTTCTTCAGCAAATGGTCATGGACCTTAAAGCATTGCCAATGAACGTGATTTACATCAGCCGTGAAATTGAACAGACTGATGAGAGCACGGGCAGAACTAAGATCAGCCCATCGTTAAAGAGCAGATTGTACAACGTGGTCAACGGCAACTGCGACCTGGTTGTACGTACTTACAAAGTTGGTGACAGTCATTACCGCATGGTCATGGACAAGCGGGCTGACTACAAGCCAGAAGATATTGAAGACCCAAGAGTAAGACAGCTGTTAGAAAGTTGTCAAAACATGTTCAAGAAATAACAGGAGGAACACAATTTATGTCAATGGAAGATGTTTTAAGCAAGATGATGAGCGGTGAATTGAAGGCTGGTTCAAGCAAGCAAAGAGAAGACTTGCCAGCTGGAACTTACAACGTAATCTTCAAGAGTGTTACGCATAATGTGGGCAAGAACTCAAACCGTGACTTCCTTATGGTCAGTTTCCAAGTTATGGACGGTCAATATGCAGGACGCACTGAGTCAGTCTTTCCTAACTTACACACTGTAAAGGCCGATGGACAAGACTACAACGAGATGTACACTGTACGTCAACTGGCCGAGGTGGTAAGCATCAGTCAAGCGATTGGCGCAGGTGTAACTTTCCAATGGCTTAACGAAGCCACTAAGCAAATCGAAGCACAAGCCCAGGGTCAAAATATGGACAAGGTTCAATCAAGCGATAAGGTAGCATCTGAACTTTATGAAGCATTGGAAAAGAGCTTTAGCCCGTGCATTGGCCGGCCGTTAAAGATGGCTATTGTAGAAAAGCCTAATAAGCGCAACCCACAACAACCATACCGCAACTACGAGTTTGCCGCACTGCCACAACAATCAGCTCCTCAGCCTCAGCCAGTTCAGCCTGCACCTCAACCACAACAACCTCAACCGCAGGCAAATCCATTCACTGCACCGCAAATCAACGATAGTGATCTTCCATTCTAGGAGTTTTAACAATGGAATCTTTAGTCAAGTACGCACAAGCCTATGCTGAAAAAGGCTTTAGCGTAATTCCAATTGAAGGCAAAAGGCCGCTGATTAAGTTTGCCAATCAGCCAGCTTTGACTAAAGAGGAAATTGCCGCAATCTGGACTAGACACCCAACAGCGGCAATTGCCCTCAAAACAGATCGTTTTTTAGTGATCGATGTTGACCGCCACAATGGTGACGGGATGGAATCAATTAAAGCTTTAGGCCACAATGAGTGGTTTGAAAATACTCTTTACGAACGCACACATTCTGGCGGCTATCATTTTTACTTTGTGAAACCGATGAAATACAACATCACGCAGAATATTGGCTTCCTGCCAAACGTGGATATTAAAGCCCACGTCAATAACTACGTGGTGGTTGCACCGAGTCCTGGTTATCAATGGCTTAATCATAATCCTATCCAGCCTTTGCCAGATGGCTTGTTGCAGTTAATTTTGGAAAAGCAAAGAGAACCTAAGCATGGTCCAGGGATTAGACCAGGCTACAAGGTTGAATCACAAAATACTACTGCCAAGCTATTTGAAACTATAGCACATGGATTAGGTGATTTAGGAAGCCGTAATGACACGCTGGCTAGCTTTATGGGAAGCTTGCTTTATAGAGGAGTAAGCCCAGAAACAGCAGCGTATCTGGCGGAGGTAGCTAACAATAATACGCCTAACAAGTTATCTGATATAGAGGTGGAGGCAACAGTTAATTCAATGATTATCAAGGAGTTTCATAGAAGACGAGGTGAAAGCAACTGATGGAGTTAGTAAAAGAAGCCGATGCAATAGTAGCAGATCAAAATAAAGCAAAGCTTGATTTTACTGTTACTACAAAAGGCAAGATCAAAAGCAATTCTCCCCGCAATGTTTCTTTGATTTTGGAGAACGACCCTTATTTAAAGGATGCTATCAAGTTTAATGAGTTTACAGAAAACATTGATGTTGTCCGTCCAATCGATATTGATTTGTCTAGCTGGGGGCTTCCTTCAATTCATATCAAAAAAGGCATTTACACTGATGCAGTTGGCGAAGACCTTGCCTTGTACATGGAAGTCAACCCGGACTATGGCAATACAATTTTCACGCCTACATTGATTCGGCAAGCAGTAGGCAATACCGCCCGTGACCATAGATATAATCCAGTAGTTGATTACTTTAACGAATGTCGCAGGAAGTGGGACGAGAAGGCTAGAATAGTTGATTTCTTTCCAGAGTTCTTAGGCGTTGAAAAGAATGAAGCTAACACATTGATTGCTAAGCTTTTCTTTCTGGGCATTGTAGGCAAGGGTCTTGATCCAGATGTTAAGTTTGACTACGTAATCGATTTAGTAGGTGGTCAAGGCGTTGGTAAAACCACCTTGCTCCGAAAGATGGCGCCAGGTGGTTTCTACACTGACAGCATTTCTTCATTCACTGAGAAAGATGACTTTGCAGAAATGAGAACTGCTGTGATTGTGAACGATGATGAAATGAATGCAAGTAATAAGGCAACGTTCGAAGAGACTAAAAAGTTTATCACAATGCCGGAATTTTCTTACCGTCCACCTTATGGCAGAGACAATCTTACGTTCAAAAAGAAGTTTGTCATTTGCAGAACTACCAACGAAATCAAGCACTTGAAAGATAAGTCTGGGGATAGAAGATTCTTGTCTCTCATGTGTGACAGAAGCAAACAAGTTCATCACCCAGTAACTGATTTAGACCAGGGCTTGGTCGATCAATTGTGGGGAGAAGCAATGTGGCTGTATGAAACAACCGAAGAACCATTTGCTTTAACTCCAGATCAGAATGAGCTGCTGGAAGAATCACGTGAAAAGTTTCTTTACACGTCAGCACTTGAAGATAATCTGCGCGACTTGCTGGATAACGAGTTTTCCAAAGAAGATTTCATCACTAATGATGAGATGTGGAAAACACTCAGCATGACGCAAGGCGGGCAAGCTGTGACTGAACAACAAAAGCGCAAGGTTCGCTACTACATGGAGCACCTTGATTGGGAAGTCGGAGCAACTCGCAAGATCACGCAAGCTGATGGCAGTCGAAAGACTTTCAGAGGATTTAAGAGAAAATGAGCTTAACAAGATTGCACATGCTTGACGGCCAGGACTTTACTGTTGAGATCGATGTCAATGGCTTGAAATGGAAAGTTGAAGAGGACAACAAAGAATGGCTGACTCTGACTTTGCCTGGCCTGCATAATGCAAGAATTATCAATAAGCATGCTATCTCGTGGTTTGAGCCAGTGGTAGACATGCAAGAAACAGCAATAAAAGATTGGCTGAGTTTTGGTCAATACGAAGGCGGTCACTCAGACATGCCAATCATGTGTACGACCATTCATCAAGACTTTTTAAAACACTGTGCTGATCGAAAGCTTAAAGTGCCAAGTCTTTATACGAAACAAAGTGAGTTCGATTTAGCACTTGAGCGCTATGGCTTTCACAAAAGCAAGCGTGGCGGAATTGATGTATGGCTTGATTTAAAGAGAAGGTTTTAGCAATGGCGATTATTAGAATGAACGTCCACGGATTAGTTTTGTATGACGTGCGTGAGTCATACGAAGAAGTGGCAAAGCTGCTGTCTAGTTATGACTCAAGTTTTCTGCAACTTCACCGTAGAGACAATCAGCTTCCTGTAATGCTTAACAGATTGAATATCATGGATGTGTTCCCTAGTGAAAAAGAATTGGAGGAATAAAACAATGACGGAAACAGTTATTTATTTAGACAACGAAAGATCAGTAAGAACAGAAATGGCCTATTTAGATGTTATCAAAGCATTGAGTAATACTGATGTTGCTTTCGTTGAATTCAAAAATCTGGTGGGGTACAAAGAAGCCGTTTCACCAGCTCATGTTGTGGAAGTGTTTCAATACAGAGCCTAGCCAATGCGTGAATCAGATATTCAGAAATTAACAATGGTTGCCTTATCGAAAGACAACTGCACGGTATTTAGAGCAAACGCAGGCAAGTTCCGCAGCATGGACGGCAAGCGAATTGTCCAGGGCTTGCCAGTTGGGCACTTCGATTTGTATGGATTTAAGCATGACGGCGGCAAGGTGTTCTACATCGAAATGAAAACCAAGACTGGCAAGGCTAGAGAAAGCCAGGTTAGGTTTCATGAAATGCTGAGTCGCTGGAATATCATCCACGGCATTGCACGAAGTCCAGAAGATGCGTTGAAGATTGTAAATGAGGAGTTAGTAGGATATGGCTTTAGATAAATGTGCTGAGTGCAAGACACCACTCGAAGACGGACAAGAGTACTGGGATATTGACGGCTTTAAATTGTGCAGTGACGACTGCCTGGTAGATTTCATGATGGAATACTACTGTCCAATCAAAGAGGTCTACCACCATGGTTGAGCAGATTAGAATGATGAATGCTTACCTGCAGGCGGCTTTAGAGGGCCGTGAGCAGGCTTGCAGAGATATCGTAGTCAATTACGCACATGTCTACCGCAAGCCCGTGAGAGACGTGCTAGCAATGATTAGCGTAGGTTTAATGGACCCGACTGGGTTTGAATACAAGGATTATCACAAGGTGAAGGAAATGATTGTTAAGAATTTGAACAGGGGGGACTCGAAATGACTTACAAAGAATTTATTAGCGAACTAGAAGAGTACAGTTCATTCACGTTAAATTTTAAAAAAATTACTGAAGAATGTCTAATCTTATATGTCGGAAGTGAAGTGCCAGTCGCCGCACTCAGCTTGGTAAACGATGACTGGCAGTTTATTAACCAGTCTGCAAACTTTGACGCCACCTTTTTAGGTGCAATGGCAGAATTAGCAGATACGCCTAAAGAGCAACGAGGCGACTGGGAAAATGACAATTAAGCAAGTGCCTCCCCGCTGGGAACGGCTGGGGTTTAACAGTGAAGAAGAGATGAAAGAGAATGAGCAAAGATACAACAATGAAGAAGCTTGAGGAAGTCCAGGGCTTGATTAGCAAGGCGGTTGATGGATGGAAAAAAGGTGATCTGGCCGCCTATAATGACAGCCTGCGCAAGGCAAGACATATCATCTTTCAAGCCTACTACAACGAGACATACGGTGATCGGAGGGAATCAAAATGAACGAAGTAAAAGTATTTAACAATGGCAAGATTGACCTGCCAGTAAAAGAAGTAAACGGTGAAGTTTACTTTGAAGCTGAAGCGGCCGCAATTGGGCTGGGAATTTATCTGGGAAAAAATGGCACTCAATATGTTCGCTGGGAACGAGTACGAAAATATTTAAATTCTCCACAAGTGGAGAAAGGCTCTTGGATTACTGAACAGCAATTCTACAAGCTTGCATTTAAAGCTAACAATGCTGTGGCTGAAGCTTTTCAAGACTGGGTAGCTGGTGAAGTCTTACCTGCAATTCGTAAGCACGGCGTATACATGACTGACCAAAAGGCTTACGACTTGGTTAGCAACAAAGATAGCTTGATTGACTTGCTGGAGCAGGCCGCCAATCAGTTAAAACAAAAGGACATTCAGATTAGCGAGATGAAACCTAAGGCACTGTTTGCTGATTCAGTATCTGGTTCAGAGACCACAATCTTGATCGGGGTGCTTGCCAAAATCATTAAGCAAAATGGGGTTGATTATTTGACTGTTGAAGGCAAGCAAAAGCCAATGGGCCCAAACAACTTCTTCAAGTGGTTGCGTGAAAATGGATACTTAATTAGCCGTAAGGGTGACAGCTGGAATACTCCAACGCAAAAGGCAATGGACATGGGCTTGTTCGAAGTTAAGGAATCAACTACACCTAATCCAGATGGTTCAGTACGAGTTACCAAAACCACCAAGGTTACTGGCAAGGGTCAGCAGTACTTTATCAATAAGTTTTTAGGGGAGGATGCGGCATGACAGAAGTAATTGTTTGCCGTAAGTCTGACAGAGAAGTCAGAACTATTTACGTTGATGAATCTGTAGATGTTGTCAGAGAAAAATATATTAAAGCAGCCCTGGGCGACAGACAACTGAGCATGGGCAAGTGGTTAATTGATTTAGACGAAAACCTCGTACTGTCAATTGAGCAAACATTGATGCCAATTGTCAGAGTAATAAACAACCCATTCGGACCGAGCAAAACGGTTAGACGTGGGGGCAGAAAGCGGCCAAGCAGTGCTGGACATTGAGACGGCAGTCTGGACTAGCGAGATAGCATTAGTTAAGTCATTAGGCAATGCACAAACCCAGCCTGCATTTGAAGCTGCTGTGCTGATTGTGGCTTACATGGCAAAGGCTAAGACTACCAACTATGCCCAGGCGACAGAGGCAATAGAACAAGCGTCTGGGGAATCATTAACCCTTGGGCTGAAAACAATAGAGCAACGCAGGCTTTACATTAAAGCTAGAGTTGTTGATTTAGCAAAGGAAAGCAACGATGAAAATTAACGTGCCAGAGAACAGAACAGCACCGGACTTTAACCCTATGACAAGGGAAAGATTTATCAAGGGGTTGGAATATCCTTGGTCAGCTGAAATAGATGACAGAGAATTTCTTAGGCTTAGCTATGCTGGAAAAGAGAAAGCCAGTATTCTTCCAGGCGGTGACCATTGGCTTTTTACCTCGAATGATTCAATTTATGACATTGACATTCCACTGATGAAAAATATGTTGGCATTGGCTGAATATGAGCATAATGGTAGACCGTATGTTCTTGCCAATGGCAAGGCAAAGCTTGAAGCTAATGGAAAAAGATATCGGGGCGTCTTTATCTTAGGGGCGGATGGCTTGGAAACAACGATTGCGTTTGATGATGAACTACAAAACTATGCTTATTCGAAGAAAGAACTGGAACGGCGGACCGAGCATTATCCAATTGAATTGCAATCAGTAGTTGATACATTAGCAGTTCCACTTGATGAGGTGTTAGCAAGCAATGACTAGCGAAGATTTCGTAGATGAGTTTAACGAGCAATACGCAGATGATTGTCGTGTTGTGGCAGATAATCAAGGCAACATTAAAATTTTGAACCGTGTAGGCACTATCTTGTTTGACTACAACGGCAAGGTTTGGCAGTTCAGAGGTGACGGATGCTTGGTTTTAAAGCTTTCAGAAAAAGCGTTAGAGCTGATGGCTGAATACGCTAAAGGCGATGTCAACGAACACATTGGTTTAAATTGGGAGGATTAATCATGACAACTGAAGAATTTATTGATGCATTCGATGGAGATTCAGCACATGCCGAAGTTGATGAGCAAGGAAATGTTTACATCTACGGAGGCGCTGGTTCGATGATGGCAAGGCTGGAAAGTGACAGTCACGTGTGGCTAATAGAAGATAAGAGTTTAATGTTTCCAGCTTTACTCGACTTGATGGCACAGCTAGCCAGTACGCCACCGGAAAAGCGAACTGAACCACGCAGATATGTGATCTTAAACTCTGAGCCACGTCACCAGCATTGGGACTATTTCAGAATTGGTGATAAGCACGAGTACTTGAAAAGCTTCAGCACGAACAACCCAGACTTCTTGATCGGCGGTTCTTACACGCTCGAAGAGCTGGAAAAAGAAAAGCGGTGGTTGCCAGAAGAATGGCGTGATGCAATTGACAGCATGCTGACACCACTTGAAGTAGCCTTAAAGGAGGGCAAGTATGACCACATGGAGCAAAATAGATCATCCAGCGATTTATGCCGTGGTCGCTAACTTTGACCAGGACCATTGGTATGTAGCACACAATGCTAACGGCAAGGCCAAGATTTACATTGATTTAGCAAGTGCATTGACCCAGCTCAAGCGGGCAAAAGAGAAATACGGTTGCCCAGTAAAGCTGGTTGAATACAAACTTGATGCAGAGGTTGTAACGGAATGAGGTTAAGGAAATGACACTTGATGAATGGAAGAGAGTATGCACGGCGGTTACGAGAGTAAGCGAGGTTGACTTCTTGCTGGCGACTGTGGATATCAATGCTGTGCTTGGTAAAGGCAATAAGTATTCTAAGCAACTGGAAGAGATTGGCAAGCAGGTTACTGAACTCAAGCTGAGCATGCAAGCCCAGCTGATTAAAGAACACCCGGAGGTCAATGCAGCTGAATTCATTTTCCCTGGAGGGCAAGATGATTAGGGAGCTTGGCATTTTTGCAGGCGTTTTCGTAAGTATCTTAGGACTGGCTTAAAAAAGCATTGAGGAGGATTGACATGTATTACATTCCAAGCACTGGAAGCCGTAACAGATTAGGCAATGCAGAGATCAGACGGCGGTTTAAGGCGAAAGCTGGTCACTGGGAATTGCTTTATCCAGGCATCGAAGATATTAACAAGCTGGCAATCAAGGCAGATGTGAAATGTCTTGATTGTGGGAAGACTCAAACTGTGGGGCTTAACTCATGGCTGAATCCTAAGAATTTAAAGAGAGGTTGTCCATACTGTGAATACAAAAGACATGATTAACGTACTGCTGTGGAGCGGGCTGATCGTACTCATCATTGACGAAATCCACAATGTGTTTGGCAATGACGACCTGCGAGATGAGATTAGAGACTTGAAGAAACGTGTAAAGAAACTGGAGGAAAAGAAATGAGCATCGTATTTGACATTTTGTTTGGATTGATTGTAACCACTAGTTTAGCTGGCTGGGGAGTGTGGATTATTGGTGACTAGCTACAGAGACACAATCAGAATGAAGGCATCAACAGCTATTACTAGCATTGCAAACAAGGCAGATGGTCAGTCTGTTTTGTTTGCAGGCACTGAACTGATTACTGAACTGTTGGCTAATGGCGTGAACCCTAACTTGTTAGATCAAGCCGTTAAGACAGTCAACGAAAAGCTGGAGGCTGGCGAGTATGAGTTCTTTTGATGTAACGATACCTGCTGGCAAGTCGGTTGAAGATTGCGTTAAACAAGCATACTTAGGCAAACCTATTGAGACACCCGTTAAATTGACCATACGGGCTGTATCAGCCGTTCCAAGATCGTATACGGATAATCATGCCAAGGCTTGCTTAGCAGGGCTGGAATGGCCTTCTAAGTGCCTTGACGTAAGCCAGGTGTGCAAGTCACTTGAAGGAATTGCCTATGACGATATCAAACGTGTAGCAATGATCGATGCGGCTAAGATTTACGGCAGTGAGAACAAGATTGATGTGAGAGTGGAGGACTTATGTTACTGACGGCATTTATTTATATCAGCTGGGGAGGACTGATTGCGGCTATTGCATTTTTGATGTGCAAGCCCAGTCCGCTGACCATGCTTATCTTCCTGGGCTTTATGCTTACGGCTTACTGGTCGGTGATGATCGTATGATGTTTCCAGAGATTGACGTAAAGCAGACAGCATTAAACGTGCAGACTTTTTTCAACGACACAGTGCCACGGCTGTTAAACTTCGCTGGTCGGTCTATCAATGACTTGACCAAGCCCGAAGAATGGCAAAAGCATTACCAGGAAGAATCAACGGGCAACGAATATGAGCAAGCGGTTGATGCACTGATTGAAGCAATTGGCATTATGCGTGATGGAACGGTTTACCACTACCACAGAACGCTGTTGATTGATTGTTATATCAAGCGCAAAACAAATCTGGACGAGGAAATTAAGCTGGGGTTCAGAGAGCGGACCATTAATAAATACCGCCAGCAGGCCTGCGTTGAATTTGCTGAATGCTTTGAGGGCGTAAAGGCAAGACGGGGGTTGAACATAGCTGGAGTGTTGGTAGAAACATGCGGTGAATGTGCGGTATGATTGCGGTGCTTATACGCTCGGTTAACGGTATCATTAAAGAGTACTCATATGAGTATATGCGCAAAGGTCTCAGCGTGACGGATAATAGTTGAACATTGCGCCTCCTTTTTTACTTAATCAACACAATTTTTTTCTATCGTTAACGAATCACTAACAACTTCGTGAATACTCCTTTCACAATTTGGTAGCACGGCACCATAGAGAGCCACTGGGTGCAAGCCCCAGACCGTGCATTGCTGTGATCGGCGTGGAAAACCGTGAACGGCAAATGAAGAAAACAGATATTGTAGTAGTAACTCCAAATATTTTTTAGCAGTGTTACTACGAGATTAGTATTAGTCTCGTTGCAGTTGTGTTTCGGTAGTATGCTGGTTCGAATCCAGCACACAACTTAGGGTCATTGAGTGGCCTGTTAATTCAATACGATTGCCCTGGCATAACGGGGTTCGACTCCCCTTTATGTCTTAGCCCAGCACCTCCGGCTGGGCAACCACCACTTTGATCTAAATGTTCTTCATTCGTTGATAAATGTTGGATTGTTTATTTTTCTTTCTTTTACCAGCAAGTCGGGGTTCAACTCCCTGGCTTGCCTTAGCCCTGCCGTGATAGCTAACGCTTAGCGGGGCAGGATGGTAGCATTACCTGCCGGAGTGGGTACTACCATCAACGGGTTGATTCATTACTCCATCGGTAACTTTTCTGGTAATGACAACTCATTTCTACAGACCATTAAGTTAGGACTTTAAGTCTGGTTCGATTCCAGGCGATGGTTATATTAATCTGGCTTGTGGTTGATCTGCAAGCCTTTTTATTTAAGGAGCTGACAATGAGACGCAAGCTGACTCTACTAGGAGATAAAGGCTATCCACTTTACATCATGCACTTTAGTCCACAGTGTCCAGACAAGACTTACTGGGACTTGAGAAAAGCGGCAGAATGGAAGACTTGCTTTAAGTTTGATAAAGGCATCGACTACTTAACACTGATCGGTGACGGCTATCGAAAGATCAAGCTTAACTGGCAGTGGATTAGCAGGCTGGAGAAATACAGATGAGAAAGTTAGTTAAAGCTGGTCAGATTATAGCTTACCTAATTGCATTCACAGTGATTATTTTGTCAGCTGTTTTGGCTGCTAGTCAGCATCTTTTAGTAGCTATTTTGTGGGGCTTTTTGATTGGAGCAGTGGTCTTCCCACTAACTAAAGCCTTCGTTGATGAATGGGAGAAGCATTATGGGAAAGATTGAAGCACGGACGGATAAACCATATCAGATTTACACTGACAAGCTGGCAGATATCTTAGCCAAAAAGAACACGGCCTACGGCGATGCATTTGGCAAGAGCATTAAGAAATACGGCTATGTAGCGGCATTGGTAAGAATGTCAGACAAGTGGAATCGGCTAAATAATTTAATGCTTGATGGTGAAGGTGTGGACAATCTGGGCGAGTCAGTCCAGGATACCTTGCTTGATCTGGCTGGGTACTGTATTTTAACCATGGCGGAGCTGGATAATAAAAATAAACGCTAAGCATTACCAGATAATTCATGACTGTGAAAAGCGGTATGGTTCACTGGGCAAGACTCCAGATCATTTGCTAAAGCCACTGTGGGACGATCTGTATGAAGATGATAGAGCTAACGCAGGCAATCCACACTATGACGATACAGAACTAAACAGCATGAAGCAGAAAGTTTGCCAGATGGCTAGGGATGGCTATCCGTGTGCTGAGATTGAACAGCATGTGCCGGTCCAGCGCACAACTGTTAACAGATACATTCGGGAAGCTGGGATTACAACCAAGCGCTGGTTTAAGTACTTGATTGTCAGTCCAGATGGCGTGAACTACTATACCACGGCAAAGAAAACTGCGTACAAGAAATTGCTGGGCGGCGGTGGCGAAAGCAACAAGGTAATCAACCGAGCCTTAGCAAGAAACGGCTATATTGTGGTCGACATTAAAAATGTCTGGGCGGATATACCCGACGGTGACTACTACATCACGCCTAACGGCTTGTTTAAAAAGCATGGGGACAATAACTATGAATGTTAATCTGAACGACTGGGATGAGCTGGCTAGCTATTTTGACAAACAGCCTACGTCACCCGGAATGATCTATGAAGACGGCATACTGCTAGGCTTCGGCTTTTCCAAAGACGACTATGCAGACTTGATCTATCTTGATAAGCATGGCAGTTGGCATTTCCGGGGTGACTGGGAACTTGGTGCTGAAGAGATTAACTTGATGAAGGCAATGACGAATGAGCGATTACATGAACGACAACGTAGCAAAACTCAGCCGTGAGTTGAGCTACTTTGACTGGTCAGATAATGAACCAGCCTTCGAAATTTCAGATGATGGCGATCTGGCAATCCACATGGACGATGACCACACGGGCTGGCTTGTGGAGGAAATGTCTGATGAGACTACCGGTTATTTGAGCAAGGAAACCTTGCGATTGATGTTGGAGATGCTTGAAGATGATATTTAGAATGGCGTCATTTCCAGAAGGCACGAGAGCTACGATCAGCGATGACGAAATTATGCTTTACGGTGCTGATGGCAAAGAGTGGGCTAGAATTGTACGAACGGACACTAAACTAATTCCGTTTCCGACTGATGACATTCCGGATGATTGTAAAGAAACCCTTTGCAGAATTTGTGAAAATAGTGTACAATAATATATGTAGGAACACGTATTCCTATATTTCTTAGGAGGTGAAAAGGTGTCGATCAGCAAACGTGAACGGAATGCCAAGCGCTATATTGAATCATTGCTTGAAGACTATCCACACTATGACGAATACGTAGAGCAAAGAAGATTTGAACTCCAGCACCCATATGTAGAGCCGGACGACAATGTGGGTGGGGGTAAATCCTGCAACAGCACACCATATCAAGAGCGGTGGATTGTAACGCTTGATGAAGACAAGCGGCTGAACGCATTGAGACAAGAGCATACGGCAATTCGAACTTGCTTTGAAGAAGCACCAGAGGAAGTACAGACAATCTGCAAAGAACTGTACTTCAAGCCGTCAAGACTAAGAAATGCAAGCACTATTCGAGACTTGGTGACTCAGCGGAAAATTCCCGTTAGTCCTGCCGAGGGATATCGAAAGTGGAACGATTTTATTTTTGATGTAGCTAGAGAGCTGCATCTGCCAATTTAGTAAATTAATTAAGTGTGTTATTTGACAAAAGTTGTGTGAACCACTGCATTTTGTTTTGTTTAGTTTATTTAATTCAGACTCACATGACTTCGGCTATAGTACGGGCGGAACTGTGCTATAGTCTTAAACCCTTGCATAGCGCTCTACTGCGGAGTAGGGATGCTGTACTCAAGCGATGACGGTCAACTGATCTGAGCGGGTTATTATAGCCGGGATAGCCGGCTTTTTGTTTATGGAGATATATCTATGCCGATTTATTTTTGGATTGGGCTATTGGCTGGACTGTTTAGTCCTGCATTGTCTTTAGCTGAAGTGGCTGTCTTGCCAAGACATGGCGTTGAAATTGCTACAACCACACTGATTTTAGGCGAGTTTGTAGGCTGGCCGCTGGTAATTATTGGAGCACTGGTAAGGTGGCTGGGGTGACTAAATGAAATTTATCGATTTATTTGCCGGAATTGGTGGTTTCCATTCTGGCCTGGAAAAAGCAGGTCATGAGTGCGTGGGCTGGGTCGAGTGGGATAAATACGCTAGACAGAGCTACCAAGCGATCTATGACGTTGACGGACTGTACACAGCTACAGACATTCAAGAAGTAAAAGGAGTTGATCTACCAGATGCAGACTTATGGACGTTCGGAAGTCCTTGCACAGATATCTCGCTTGCAGGACGAAAAGAAGGGCTTGAAGGCAAGCACAGCAGCATGTTCTTTGAAGTTATCCGGTGCCTTGAAGAAAGAATCAGACAGCGCAAGCAGCTCCCTGCCTATTTGCTCATGGAAAATGTTAAAAACCTTTTATCAAGCAATGGAGGGTGGGACTTTGCCCGGGTGCTCATTGAAATGGACAAAGTCGGGTATGATTGCGAATGGAGAGTTTATAACACTGCCGACTTCCTTCCCCAAAACCGGGAAAGAGTGTATATTGTCGGACGTTCTCGAAAAAAAAATACAGCCCAAATATTTCTTGAGCCAGGAGAAACTGAACAACCTGCTAAGAAGCCTCGCAAGAAAATTAATGTAATTGGTTCGATGAGCGACAAAGAAAACCCTAGACGTGACCGCAATC